>CAZANJ010000300.1:0-1981 GCA_964486415.1 uncultured Anaerolineales bacterium | reverse complement strand
GGGATCGAACGGGGGATCGAACAAGGACGCAGGAAAGGCATAATGCAAGCACAGCGCGAAACCATTCTGCAAATCTTGCACGCTCGCTTCAACCTCCATCCGCGACAAGTCGAGCCGTTAGCACGGCGATTGGAAGCCATCGACGACCCAACCAGGCTGAAGAAACTGGTCGAGCATGCCCTGCGCGACGTTACCTTGACCGACTTTAACACCCGATTGCAGGACATTCAACCTGTAACAGCGGAACAACCGCTCGAGCAGCCCTACCTAGGCGTGTGAGGCTCATGACACTACTTGACATCCCGCGCAACGGCCTGCGCGCGATCCACAACCTGCTGCGTTCCCTGCGCCGCAAGGGGCTGGATTACGTCGTGCTGCCCCTCGAAGGCTCCTATCCAGAGCGAACGCCGCGCCGCGATCCGATGCCCTTCCCGCTCAGTCTGCTGCCCATCTTTCCCACTGAGCCCAGCCTGGAGGCCATGGCGGAGGCGTTCGAGTTGCTCGGCGGCGACGAGCGCGTGCAAGGCGTGGTGCTGAGGATCGACCGGCTCCAGGCCGGCCCGCCGACGCTGGACAGCCTGCGCCGCATGGTGCGCCATCTGCGCGAACGGGGCAAGCAGACCATCGCCTGGCTGCCCTCGGCCGGCACTTGGGACTACTACCTGGCCTCGGCCTGCGACCAGATCATCATCCCACCGTCTGGACGCCTCCGCGCGCTGGGGATGCGAAGCGAGGCGGTCTTCCTCCAGGACACCTTGGCGCTGACCGGGATCAAGGCCGACCTCGAATCCATCGCCGAGTACAAGGTCACGCCCGACATGTTCCGCCGCTCCGAGATGACCGAGCCCCATCGCGAGATGTTGAACGCCATCCTCGATTCATACTTCGAGGAGCTGACCTCCGCCATCGCCGAGGGGCGCGACCTCGACCCGGCCTGGGTGCGCGAGCTGATCGACGCCATGCCTCTCACCCCCGAAGAGGCGCTCGAGGCCAACCTGATCGATGCCGTGCTATACGAAGACGAACTACCCGCCCATCTCTCAAGCGCCCAGAACTCCTTGCAAGAAGCAATTCTCTGGGATGACGCTGCCTCTCGCTTGCGCAGGCCGCTCCGCTGGACCACGCGCCAGCGCATCGGCGTGGTCTCGCTGGCGGGAATGATCGTGCCGGGCAAGAGCCGCCGCATGCCGACGCCCCTGCCCTTGCCCGTCGAGTCGCAGGCCGGCGCGGAGACAATCGTGCGGGCGTTGCGTCAGGCCGAGGCCAATCCGCGCATCGTCGCCGTGATCTTCCACGTCGACTCGCCCGGCGGATCTTCGCTGGCCTCCGATCTGATCTGGCGCGAGGTGCAGCGGCTGCGCGAGCGCAAGCCCGTCGTGGCGCTGATGGGAGAGCAAGCCGCCTCAGGTGGCTACTACGTCGCGGCGCCAGCCAATCATGTCGTCGCTCGACCGACCACCATGACCGGCTCCATCGGCATCTGGGGCGGCAAGTTCGTGCTGGGAGAGCTCTACGACAAGCTGGAGATAGGCCGCCAGGCGGTGCAGCGGGGCGCGATGGCCGGCCTTTATTCTGAGCTCGAACCGTTCAGCGAGAAGGAGCGCCAGCGGGTGCGCCGTGAGTTGGGCGAGCATTACGCCCGCTTCAAGCGAATCGTGGCCGAGGGGCGCGGGATGACGGAGGAGGAGGTCGAGGAGGTGGCACGCGGGCGGGTTTGGACCGGCGAGCAGGCTTGCGAGATCGGCCTGGTGGATGAGCTGGGCGACTTCGAGACGGCGTTGTCAGCGGCGAAGGAACTGGCGGAATTGGAGCCGGAAAAGGATTACACCGTGGTGCAGATCACGCCGCCGCGCGAGGAGCTGCTGCCGCAGCCGTTCCCGACTGAAGGCGAGGCATGGTCGGCGCTGCTCGATCTGTTACAGAGCCTGGCCCGCGAGCGCGTCTGGGCGATGGCGCCTTGGGTGGTGCGGGTGCGGGGATA
>CAZANJ010000299.1:0-4515 GCA_964486415.1 uncultured Anaerolineales bacterium | reverse complement strand
CAAGTCGTTCCCCACCGTGGTAGTGGGTGATCAGGCTGTGATTGGATACAAAACGCAGAAGATCAAGGAGGCATTGAGGCTATGAGCGAAGAGGTCACTGTTTCACCACAGGAGATCGACGCCCTTTATAAACGTCTTGATAAGGAAGCGAAGGCCGCAGGGTATCATCTCAATCCCGATGAGGAGTTCACCAGAGGCTTGGTGGAAGGGCTGCTGATCAACGCGAAACGGTATGGCTATCGAGCCTGCCCTTGTCGATTGTCCTCCGGTGATAAAGCCCAGGACCTGGACATCATCTGCCCCTGCGACTATCGAGACCCAGATCTGCTCGATTGGGGGGCATGTTACTGCGCTCTCTACGTCTCCGAGGATGTGCTGGCGGGAGAAAAGGAGATTAGATCCATCCCAGAGCGACGTCCACCGGAAGGGGAAAGGGCACAGGATCGACCCGCACCCGCGCCGGAGAAGCCCGGTGAAGGGCCAGCTCTACCGGTCTGGCGCTGCCGCGTCTGCGGCTACCTCTGCGGGCGCGAGCAACCGCCGGGCATCTGCCCGATCTGTAAGGCCAAGCAGGAACGTTTTGAGCGTTTCTGGTAAGTTGCAGTTTAGAGAGGAAGGCAAGAAATGACCACTCGATCCGCAAACGCAATCTGGGAGGGGAGTATCGGCCAAGGTAAGGGGAGAATGGCCTTGGGCAGCGGCGCCTTCGAGGGCAAATTTTCAGTCGCCTCGCGCTTTGAGGATGGCGAAGGCACCAATCCAGAGGAGCTGATCGCAGCCGCTCACGCCGGCTGTTTCTCAATGGCGCTCTCGGCCGGCCTGACTCGCGCCGGGCATCCTCCGACCCGCATCGATACGACCGCTCAGGTGCATATCAACAAAGTCGGCGACGGCTGGAAGATCACCCAGATCGACCTGGACGTCACGGCACAGGTACCCGGAATCGACGAGGCCGCTTTCCTGGAGCACGCCCGCGCGGCCAAGACGGGCTGCCCGGTCTCGCAGGCGCTGGCGGGCACGGAGATCACTTTGAGCGCACGCCTGGCTGAGTGAGGTTCACAACTCACGCTACGCCTTCCAGCAATTTGCGCAGCACGGCGATCTCTTCAGGGCCGAACTTCTCCAGAATCCTCTCATCCCTTTGAAGAGAGGATTCTGAAGATTCGACATGGCGCTCATTCCGAGTCGCTCGATCCGCTTGTGGATACTGAAACATAATTGCCTCCCCCAGTTCGGAGCGCCGGAACGCGGCCAGGTCCTCCTCGAAAGGGGTACCCACCTCGTGCTCGTGTACGATACGACCATCCTGCATGATCAGAATACGCTCCGTCTCCCGCGCCACAGCCGGATCGTGGGTGACGATGATAAAGGTGGTGTTCAACTCCTCATTGAGCCGCTTCATCAGCGCCATCACTTCCGCGCCGCTCTCGCTGTCGAGATCGCCCGTGGGCTCATCGGCCAAGATCAGCGTTGGTTCATTCGCCAGCGCCCGCGCCACGGCGACGCGCTGCCTCTGCCCGCCGGAAAGCTGATTGGGCAAGTGATCCAGCCGATGTCCGAGCCCGACCATCTCCAGCAGCTCCTTGGCCCTCCGCTTGCGCTTCCCCCGACCGATAGGCTGACCCATCATCGGTGTCTCGACATTCTCGCGGGCGGTGAGTGTGGGAATCAAGTTGTGGAGCTGGAAGATGAAGCCCACTTGTCGGGCGCGGAAGGTATCCATGTCGCGCACATGAGCCATATCCTGTCCGCTGACCAACACTTGCCCGTCGGTGGGACGGTCGAGGGCCCCGACCATATTTAGCAGCGTGGACTTACCGCTGCCCGAAGGACCCATCACGGAGACGAAGGCCCCGCGCCCGATCTGCATAGTCACGCCGTCCAAGGCCCGCACAGACGTCCCGTCTCCATAAACCTTCACCACATCACGAGTTTCCACTATCACCTTTCCATTGTTCTCCATATTCCGCTCCTTCAGTCCCCGAATCTACTACTCTGCCTCAATATCCACGAAGGCCGTCATACCCCATCTAATCTCCGGGGCCAATTCTTCCAGCTCGATGATCACGGTGTAGTTCACCCCACCGGCCTCGGGTTCGGCCATCGGAGAGATGCGCGTGATACGACCCGTGAAGGCCCTGTCGGGGAGGGCGTCGAAGGTGATGTCCGCCTCTTGGCCGATCTCGACCCGCCCCACGTCTATCTCATCCAGATCGGTGGTCTCCACCCGCAGCGTGGAAAGGTCCCCCACCTTGACGACAGGAGCGCCGGCCGAAAACTGCTCGCCCTCCCGGACGTTCACCTCACTGATGGTACCGGCGAAGGGCGCACGCAACTCACACCGTTCCAAGCGCACCTGCGCCGCGTCCAGCTCCACCTGGGCCTGTTTCACCTGAATCTCGGCCAGGGCGATCTGCTCGGCGAGAACGCCGGCGCGCGTCAACTCCAGTCTGGCCTGCGCTACATCCCTTTGGGAGGTGGCGGCCCACACCACCGAGTTCACTTCGCGCTTTTGTGCATCGGCGCTCTGCTGAGCCTGGGAGAGCCTTATCTCAGCCGCCTCCAGTGCCTGTTCCGCCGCACGCAGGCGAATGGCGGCCTCATCTTTTACCCATTTTTCAACCTTGTCATTGTCGCGCTGTGCCTGGACGTCATCGTAGTTAAGCTGGGCTTCCTTGCGACCGGCTTCGGCCGCGGCCACCCTGGATTGCGCAGCGGCGATGTCAGATTCGATGGCCCCGGAGGTCACGCGCCCCCGCTCGGCAGCCGCCTGAGAGACAGACGCTTCGGCCGCCTCGACTTCTTGCTCTGCCGCAACGATGTCTTCAAGACGCGGTTGTGCTTTCAGCCGCGCCAGCTCCGCTTGCGCACTCGCCAGCCCGGCCTCCGCTTTTTGCACTGCCAGCTCCGCATCGGTTGAATCGAGCCGCACCAACAGATCACCGGGCGCGATCTCATCTCCAGGCTCCACCGGCGCCTCTATAACCCGGCCCTCGGTCTGGAGGCTGAGAATGGCCCACTTTTCCGGCACCACCTCCCCGGTGACGGAGACCACCGAGGCAAATGTATCCACCGGCACAGGCGTCGGCGTTTCCTCAGCTAGCCTATCACACCCTGCCAGTATCAGCGCCAACACACTCGCTATTATGACCAATGATAATGATACTTTCTCTCTCATCACTCGCTCCTTCCACTAAATTCGGTAGGGTTAATCAGCCTACTGATCCAACATGATGTCCACGAAGGCCGTCATGCCCCACCTAATCGCCGGGTCCAGCTCTTCCAGCTCGATGATCGCGGTGTAGTTGACGCCGCCGCCAGCAGATTCGGCCATTGGATAAATACGGGCCACGCGACCGATGAAAACCTGATCCAGCGCGGCATCAAAGGTGACCTCGGCCTGCTGGTCGGGCTCCACACGCGCGACATCGATCTCATCCAGATCGGTGGTCTCCACCCGCAGCGTCGATAGGTCGCCGAGCGCGATAAGGGTCCGGTTGGGCGCGATGAGCTCATTTTCCCGCACCTGCGTCATCCCCACGGTGCCGGCGATTGGAGCGTGGACCTCTGTGCGTTCCAAAGCCACCTCGGCCTCCGCCAATGCGACTTCAGCCTGCTGTATCTCGGCCTCGGCCGCGGCGATTTCCTCCGCGCTCGCCCCGACCTTCAGCGCGTCTAGCTGGGCCTGGATCACGTCCACCTGTTCGGCCGCGGCCCAAACCGCCGCCTCTACCGCCCGAATGCGATCACTCTGCCCAGCGGTCAAGGCATCGAGCTCGGCCTGAGCTGCGTTCAGCTCCTCCTCAGTGGCCTGCCAGCGATAGCGCGCCCGTTCCTCTGTCGGGCCGAGCAACGGACAGATCGTCTTCTCTCCACTGCCCGGTATCTTGACCTCGTAGCACTTCATCGTATCTTCGTGGAACTCGTAGGCCGCCAGACGATCCGCTTGAGCGGAGGTCACCTGTGACTGTGCGGCTGCGATCTCCGCCTCCGTCGCCCCGGCCTTGAGCTGATCCCGTTGAGCGGCAGCCTGGGAAAGCTGGGCTTTCGCGGCCTCCATCTGGGCCTCGACGACCTTGATCTCCTCCGGGCGGGGGCGGGCTTTCAGGAGCGCCAATTGACCCTGGGCCGCTTCCAGCGCGATCTCCGCCCGCCGCACTGCCAGCTCGGCGTCGGTGGGATCGAGCTTTACCAAAAGATCACCGGCCTCGACCTTATCCCCCGTCTCGACCAAAACCTCAAGCACCACGCCGCCCGTCTGGGAACTGACGGTGGCCCAGGTTTTCGGCTTCACCTCCCCGGTGACGGAGACCACCGGCGCGAAGGCTTGCTCTGGCATCATCGTTGGCGTCGGCTCCTTCCCGCCCATGCCACAGCTAGAGAGAACCACGGTCAATATAACTAAGCCTAAGCTTACAAATGAGGTCTTCTTCATCATCTCACTCCTTTTTGAATTTGGTGCGTTGGTAGGTTGGTAAGTTGGTAGATTGGTAGATTGGTAGGTTGGTCAGCGTT
>CAZANJ010000298.1:0-4525 GCA_964486415.1 uncultured Anaerolineales bacterium | reverse complement strand
TGGCGTTTCAACCTGGAAAGTGTGCAGTTGGCCTTGATGGAGCGGCGCGCCGCTCTGGGGGTCGAGTTGGCCGACGAAGCGCACGACGTCCTGAGATCACTTTATCGCAGGCTCATCGCGCCGATAGCCGCTTATCTGGAGGAGCGGACTGCCTTGTGGGTCGTGCCGCACGGACCGTTATGGGAAGTGCCTTTCTCCGCGCTGCACGATGGGGAAAACTATCTGGTCGAGCGTTTCGCGCTGGTGGATGTGCCCGGCTTGCTGATCGAGGAGAGAGCCAAGTGGCGTTCAAGCGCCTCTCTCGCGAAAGCCCCGGTCGTGGTGGGCTATTCGGACGCGGGATACCTGGGCCACACCCTGCACGAGGCCGAAGTGGTCGCCGGGATGTGGGATGCGGCCACGGTGTTGTTGGAGGACGAAACCACGGTGACTGGTCTTCAAGAGGCTGCGACCGACTGCACGCTGCTGCACATGGCGACGCATGGTATCTTTCGCCAGGATGCCCCGCTGTTCTCGGCTTTGCACCTGAGCGATGGCGCCTTGACGGCCAACGATCTCGAAACCTGGCATATGTCCCAGGTCGAGCTGGTGACGCTGAGCGCGTGTGAAACCGGCCTCCATATGAGTCGGGGCAGCGACTTGCTAGGGCTGGCCCGTGGGTTCTGGCGGGCCGGGGCGCAGCGCATGCTCGTCAGCCTGTGGGCCGTCGATGATGCCTCGACGGCGGATTTGATGGCGCATTTCTACACCGCTCTGCAAGATGGGCGAGCGGTGGAGACGGCTTTGCAAGCGGCTCAGAGCAACGCGCTGGTGAAATATCGCCATCCTTTCTACTGGGCCGGCTTCACACTGCTAGAACTGGCAATTTGAAAAACTAATCTCGGAAAAATGGCGCGAGATACGTTATTACTTATAGAGGGCGAAATTGATGGAAGCGTTACAACTTTATGGCTGGAGCACAGCGAGGAGAGAAATGAATTGGCGCAGATTTTTGTGGATGTTGGCCGTGGGTATCGGCCTGCTCATCTTGAGTCAGGGACAAATCGTGGCGGCGCAAGGAGCAGAGCCGCCCCCCGAACCACTGCCCCACGATTGTGGCGGATTCACGGGGAATGATAATGCTTGCTGCATGATGGGCTACGTGCATTACATCTCAACGACGTTGCCGACGGCCTCGGTCGCCGAGGGGGCGACGGTAACTCTATCGACTGCCAGCGGCTTGATTTCCACCAGCACGACTATGCCGGGAATACACAACGAAGGTGGAGTACCATATTTCTCCTTTGATCTGTTCAAGGCGGATGTGGAACCGGGCACGTGGGTGACGGTCACCGCTGCATATCGCGGCAAACGGACAGAAGTTGCCCATCAGGTGGCTCCCGGCGGTCAGCAGGTGGATGTCGTGTTGCCCGTGGCGCAAGGGATCGAGGGGCAAACAGTGATCGTGGACGACGAAGACCTGGTCGGCAGCCCAGATATGCCGGGCTTCCACATCAGCGGGCCAGCCGAAAAGCTTACAGAGGCCGCCTGTGGAGCAGGATCAGAGTTCTGGGGAGGGACGATTTACTCCGGAATGACCACCGCCGATGGCGTTGGGCCGGCGACGATCACGGCCACCTATCGCCCTACGTTACCGGTGACGGGCGCCTACGAGGTGTTCGCCTACGCGCCGCACGGTTGCGCGGCGGCTATGATGCGGTACAGGATTTACGCGGATGGCGATTTGGTTGCTACGCCGGTGATATATCAAGATGTCGCCGGTCAGTATCAAGAGGGATGGATCAGCCTGGGGGAATTTGAGTTTCCCGCGGGCGGCGAGAGTTATATCCAGGTGGATAACTTTACGGGACGCTTCGAGCCGGTCTCTATGGGATTCGACGCGCTCAAATGGGATTTGCGCCCTCTCGCGCCGCCCCTGGCCACGATCACGGTAGACGACCTGGAAGAGACGAGTGTCTCGGACAGGGTTGGATTCTACAAGAACGAAGCGGCGTGGGCCGAGCGCTGGACGGCGGATGGATGTGACGATCCCTTGCACTTCGTTTCGGAGCCGGTTTTCTGGGAGGATCACATCTACTGGACCTACAACGAATCTACTGCGCCGCGCGAAAACTGGGCGCAGTGGCGGCCTGATCTCCCTCTGGAAGGCCGGTATGACGTCTATGCTTTCGTCACGCACTGCTTCGCCACTTCGAGGGCCGCAAGCTATCAAATCTACGCCGGCGACACGCTGGTAGACACAGTTGCAGTGGACTCCGATCCCCAGGGCGGTGTATGGGTACATCTGGGAACCTACGAACTGGACGCCGGCGCGTCCAGCTACGTCTATCTGGACGACGTGACAGGAGAAGATCACTCTTTGTTAGCCTTCGATGCCATCCGGTGGGTGGCCCGCCCCGATTTCAATCCCATCTCGGTGGTCCAAACGGTCTCGCCGGACCCGGCGATGCGGGGCGAAGATGTCGTCACGTTGCAGGGCAAGGGCATAGCCGCCAACGCCGATCGCGAGATCGCGGCATATGAATGGCGCTGGGCCGACTCCGGCGAGCTGTTGGGAACCGACAGTGTATTGACGGTTACGACGGAATCGCTCTCCATCGGTCAGCACGCTTTGACTTTCCGTGTGCAGGATGACGAAGGTTATTGGTCCCACCCGGTCACGACGACCTTCGATGTGCAATCGCCGCCTCTGGGGAAGACCTGGCACTTTATGCTCTACCTCGCCGGGGACAACAACCTCTCCAGCGACTTTCAGTCGGCGCTGGCCCGGCTAGAGCAGGTGAATATGCTGGATGCCGTGACTGTCACCGCCCAGGTTGATGAGCAGGGGGAAGGCGGCGTCTGGCGCTACCACATACAAAGCGACGGCGAGTATACGGATGGCATCAACCGCTGGTACCTGGGCGAACTGAACAGCGGCGATCCCCAGAGTCTGGCCGACTACGTCCTGTGGGCCAGGGAGAACTACACGGCGGACAACGTCTATCTCGCCGTTGCCGATCACGGGCGCGGCGTTCAGGGCATTGGGTGGGATGATCACAGCAACGATTACCTGACGCTACCCCAATTGCGTGAAGCGCTGCAGCAGGGAACCGAGGACGGAGAATACAAAATCGACGTGTTGCACCTGGATGCCTGCTTGATGTCGATGGTAGAAGTAGCCCACGAGGTGTGGCCGTATGCGGACTATATGGTAGCTTCCGAAAACCTGGGCTGGGGGGTTTTCGCTTACGACCGGTATGTGCAAGCTCTGGCCCCTGATACTACAGAAGCGCCCCGCCACTTTGCTAAGCGAGTGGCGCAAATATATGAAGACCGGATCAGCCGCGCCCCATACACCATCGCGGCCCTGGATCTATCCAAAGTACATTCCCTCTCCGCCGCCGTGGACGCTTTGGCCGGAGCTCTGATTGCCGCCTCTCCTGAAGTATCTCCGACGGTGGAGACGGCGCTCAGTTACGTACAACGGTTGGACTCTCAGGATTACACCAGGCTCACGGCGGAGGATGAGTTTATCGATCTGCGCCATTTTGCTGAGCTGTTAGCGGCGATATCCACCGATGCCGAGGTGCGACAAGCGGCCCAGGACGTGTTGGAGGCGACGACGCTTTCACAGGCCGGGGAGATGACCACAACTCTGCTTTACGAAGGTCACGACAGCGGATGTATCTCACAGCAATGGATGGACTTGGAAAAAGCGTATGGGATCGCGATCTACTTCCCCAACGGCCCGACCAGTTGGGATTACCCGGCCTATGTGGACGATCCGGTGCTGGAGTTCGGTAAAGATACCCGGTGGGACGATTTCCTGCACCAGTACGTGGGAGTGCCGATTACCGTCCCTGGGGAGCCCACGCCGCCCGATCCGCTGAAGATGTACCGGGTGTTTTTGCCGCTGTTGTTGCGGGAGTAAGTGGAAACGAGAGTGCCTAAGTGTATTGCGAAGGGGTACAGAGATATGACGGGGAGGCAATCAGGCTTTCAGCAACCGCTCAACTTCTCGGATCAAAAACGGCAAGTTGGGCCTGGTAAATGAGATCTCGGGCGCGGGGACGCGGTGATGCTTTATGTCGGGAGGGATGTGCTTGTGGTGCGGATCGGTGGTGGCCAACGTGGAATCATGCGGGTGTGAGAAAGAATCGTACCAGTAAAGCTTCTTTTTGTGAGGATATGCAGGTACACAGTATTCAGCAGCCGACAATTCAATGAGTTGATCGAGTGTCAACCCGCTGCGGGATACCTCGTAACCATAGTGCTCAATCTCACCGTGACCAATAAAGGTCAAATGCTCCAAAACACACAACATAAGGTCAGCATCGAACAACAAAAAGCCTTCGGCGCGACCGAAGTACGCGCCCGAAGGGATGTAGACCAGTGTGGACCGTTTGATGCTGGGGTATTGTGCAGTCAGCGTGTACAAGAATCGCTCATAAGTCTCACAGGTGCGTAGAGGATTATCGGATATTGACATCATGCGGCCTGAAGTTGCAGGCGAATACGTGCGGCAGCCGGCTGGTGGGTGCTC
>CAZANJ010000297.1:0-4536 GCA_964486415.1 uncultured Anaerolineales bacterium | reverse complement strand
CTCCCGGACGACGCCCTCTGGAGCGCCCAGACGCAGCGATTGGAACTGACCTAGTCGAGGCGGAGAATCACGTCCCGCACCGGCCGCACGGGTCGACGCAGTCACTCCGGCTTTGGAGAGATGGACAACTGTTAGAGGGCTAGCCTAATTGTAACTTGACTCCTGCACTTTTCAAATTTTTGAGGAGCAGCGACTTCGGAAGTCTTAAATGTAGTTTGCGAACTTAATTTGGAAGCAAAACGGGGTTATTTTGTGTCCAAAATACTCGACGATAGACGTCCGAAGTCTGGAATCGCTAAATTGCAGGAGTTAAATTGTAAGCTGCTTCACAGCCAAAGGAGATCAAGCACCGATGACAAAGACAGATTATGACGCGATCCTGATCGGCGCCGGGCAGGCCAACAATCCCTTATCCACGACGTTAGCTCAGGCTGGCTGGAAGGTGGCCCTCGTCGAGCAGAAGCACGTCGGCGGCACCTGCGTCAACGAGGGCTGCACGCCCACCAAGACGATGGTCGCCAGCGCCCGCGTTGCGCACATGGCCCGCCGCGCGAGCGACTACGGCGTCCACACCGGCCCGGTGACCGTCGACATGGAGAAGATACGGCAGCGCAAGCGGGATATTGTGATCAGCTTCCGCATGGGCAGCCGTCGGCGCGTCGAGAATGCTGATGGCGTCGACCTGCTGATGGGCCAGGCGAGCTTCACCGGCCCAAGGACGGTCGAAGTAGACCTGAACGATGGTGGAATTCGCCGCCTGACCGCCGACAAAATCTTCATCAACGTCGGTCAACATCCCAGAAAGCCCGATATTCCGGGGGTGGACAACGTGGCCTACCTGGACTCCACCTCAATTATGGAGCTGGGTCAGGTTCCCGAGCATCTGATCGTGGTGGGTGGGGGCTACGTGGGCGTCGAGTTCGGGCAGATGTTCCGCCGCTTCGGCGCCGAGGTGAGCATCGTGCAGCGCAGCGAGCAGTTGTTGACCCACGAGGACCTCGATGTGGCCGAGGAGGTCGCCCAGATTCTGCGCGAGGATGGCGTTGAGGTATTGCTGAACAGCGACGCACAATCTGTCGAGCAGGACTCTGAAGGCAACATCTCGCTGAAGCTGGACGACGGGCACATCATCAACGGCTCTCACCTGCTGATCGCCGTCGGGCGCGTGCCCAACACCGAGCCGCTCAATCTGGAGGCCGCCGGGATCGAGACAACCCGGCGCGGTCACATCAAGGTGAACGAGCGGCTGGAGACCAACGTATTTAGCGCTAGCGGCGGCGTCTACGCCTTGGGCGACGTGAAGGGCGGCCCATCATTCACCCACATCGCCTACGACGATTTCCGCATCATCCGTGCCAATTTGCTGGAGGGCGGCGATGCGACGACCGAGGGGCGCCTGATTCCCTACACTGTTTTCATCGATCCACAGCTCGGAGGCGTCGGGCTGACCGAGCGACAGGCCCGCGAGCAAGGCCGCGATGTCAAGGTCGCCCGGATGCCGATGAGTCACGTGGCTCGCGCCATCGAGGTGGACGAGACGCGCGGCCTGATGAAGGTCATCGTCGACGCCGACACTGACCAGATCCTGGGCGCCGCCATCCTGGGCCTCGAGGGCGGCGAGGTGATGTCGGTGTTGCAGATGGCGATGATGGGCCATGTGCCCTACACGGCACTGCGCGACGCGGCCTTCGCACATCCCACGCTGACCGAATCGCTGAACAACTTGTTTATGACGCTGGACTAGCGAGGCGGTGATCGATTGCGCCGTCAACTCTCCGTAACTGCCGATCCCCTTGGCCTCGAAACCGTCGCGGGCTACGAAGGTGCCTCCGTACAATGTCGCAGTCCCGCTGTCGTTCATCAAGCCGAAGTTGACGCTGTCGCTCCCCCCGCACCCGGTAGAGTCGCGCGGCCTTCGGGGTGCTGATCTATCTCCTGCTGGCGATAGCGTTGCTGGTGGCGTTGGTGGGCAGTATCGGTTTGATGAGTACCATGTCGATCAACGTGGTCGAGCGCACGCGCGAGATCGGCGTGACGGCGTCGAATGTCGTGGGGGTTTTCATTATGGAGTGTGTGTTGGTGGGTGTGCTCTCCTGGCTGCTGGCGGTACCGCTCAGCGTGCCCGGCGTTTACGCGCTCAGCAGCGTGGTCGGGGAGGCCATCGTGCAGATTCCGCTCGAATTCACCTGTTCGGTGAGCGGGGCGCTGCTGTGGCTGCTGATCGTGGTGGCGCTCTCGGCGCTGCTGGCGACGAAGGTCAGCGTGCGCGAATCGCTGGCGTATGAGTGAGTAAAACTTCAGTCCTGTGAGCAGGCTCTGAGTCACACTCTTCGCTCACTTGGCGCCCTGTTGTCATACGCGCCGCCCACCTTGAAGCTCATCCTGCAGGGCTTCGAGCGCTGCCCAATCCCCGGCGGCCGCCAGTTGGGCTTGTTCCGGCCACGTCTCTGGCCAGGCTAGCCGGATGCCGCTTTCGTCGAGGATAACTTGCAGGTGCTCGACCCTGGTGGACGCCAGGGCCTCAAACGTCACGAGGCCTGCTTGTTGCAACACCTCGGCGATCTTGGGGCCGATGCCCTCGATGCGCTTCAGGTCATCTGGCGCTGTGGGCGGCGATATGTCAGGGACATAATCGAGCGTCATCGGCCTGACTCGACGGTGTTCGGCAAGTTGTTCTTGCCAGCGCCGCAACCACCAGATCAGTAGTCCCAGAAAAAGTCCCAGTGATAGGCCGATAAACCACCATTTCTTGTTACGGTCATTCATTGCGTTTTCCTCCTGTACATTTAGCCCCTGCCTCTCACAAATCAACCTGACGTGATCAGCATGATCGCTGCAATGCAAGTGCTTACGCCAATCCATTGGCGTATGGATAGCTCTTCTTTCAAGATCAAGCTAGATAACAACACTGTCCCGGCCGGATAAAGCGAAGAGAGCAGCGCGGCAATATCTAGTCTGGCGAATTGGGTGGCCAAGAAGTAAAGGACATTACCACCAGTGTCCACAAACCCGGTCAGTATGGCAAGCGGGGAACCGATTGGCTTCGGAATAGGGAGCTGGCGTATGTTTATCAAGACAGTGATCAGAAAGATCGCGGCCAATTTAGAAAAAATAAGCGGGGTGAAAACTTGTTCTCCTTCGATTTGGGCAATCAGCGCCAAAAATCCACCAAAGCCAACCCCTGCCAATAGTGCTAAACCTAAACCTTCCTGATTTGTGTGTTCACTTTCATCCCCGGAGCGGGTCACCAGCCAAATACCCACAATCGATAACACAAAGCCGATCAGCTTCCAGAAGCTAGGTAGGCCCTCGATGAATAAACCAGTTAGTGTGGGAATGATCGCTCCGATTACCCCAGCCACAGGAGAGACCAGCGCTGAATTACCCAGGCTGAGGCCCTTGTAGAGAGCGGCCAACCCAATCGATCCACTTATTCCGGCGATCACCGCGATGATGATATTTCCAGCGGATGGAAGGCGTTCTCTCCAGATGAGGGCGAATAGGATCAACAACAACAAACTGCTGATAGTTGTCAAAAGTAAGACCTGGAACTGATTCAGCTTGCGAGAGGCAAAGCCACCGCAAAAGTCGCTTGCTCCCCAGAATATTGCTGCTGCAAGGGCGAAAGTGATGCCAATCATGAATTTTATCTCCTGTATCCGTTGGCTCTGGGGACGACAGAAAGTTCAGCCACAGTCCCCGTCTTGGGGCCAGAACGCCTCATTTTACTTGCAAAAACGCGGACTGTCGTCCGCTTGGAGCCTGTGAGGAATTGGCTTTGGCCCGAATGTTAAATTTGTCGGCTAGCTACCGGGCACTTCTCGAAGCTAGCCAGTGAGCAAGCATCCTGAACCGTTCGGCTCAGGATGACTTTTGCTGGTATCTGGCACGGATAATCGTACCCTTTGCAAAACTGTCCGGTAGCTAGGTTTGTCGGTCAACCAGGGTAATGCCTTATCGAAAGTGGAACTGGAGCTTCAATTCCGATGAATTCAATATCGGTTACTGTAGCCAAGTGTGCACTCCTAGAAGTTGCCTTCTGCTTGTATATCTCGCAGGGATGTGCAACAGACGTGATCGGTGGTTCGGGTTGGACCAGTACACGACAGCGTAAATCCTCCGTCAGTCTATGCTCGTCAAGGATCGCCAGAAACCATTCAAGCGCAAACTGATGGAAGGCTTCCACCTAGCTGTACCAGACCTGCGAGATCATCTCATTGTGACGGATATTGTAGCATGCGGCACCTCAATCTGCAATTTGATGAACAACTGGGGATTCGAAGCGGTTCTAAGGCCCTTCAGAGGCCACCAGAGGCTTTCTGTGGCATTGGGTGAGTCCATCAACCCCAAGGCGGCGGGTATGGAAACCCGCCCTACATCCTCTGGCTATGTAGGTCGAGTTTCCATACCCGCCGATTTTTGAATCGCTTCGAAAATCCCAACTGGGGATTCGAAGCGGTTCTAAGGCCCTTCAGAGGCCACCAGAGGCTTTCTGTGGCATTGGGTGAGTCCATCAACCCTAAGGCGGCGGGTATG
>CAZANJ010000296.1:0-4538 GCA_964486415.1 uncultured Anaerolineales bacterium | reverse complement strand
CAAAACCCTAAAGGTCTCAGAGACCTTTAGGGTTTTTTCTTACTCTTACTGCGCCACCACGAAGGCGATGGCATGCTCGTGGGTGTGAGAGAGGCTCACGGCCCACTCGGTCAGGCCCAACTCCTCGGCGCGCTCGGCGGCGCGTCCGTGGAGTCGCACCAGCGGCTTGCCCCGCAGGTCACCGACGATCTCCGCCTCGCGCCAGCCGATGCCACCTCGGGCCATCATCCGCATACCCACGCCCAGCGCCTTGGCGACGGCCTCCTTGGCTGCGAAGCGTGCCGCCAGCTCGGCCGGCCGCGCGCGGCAGTAGAGCACCTCGGCCGGTGTGAAGATGCGCTCCAAGAAGCGGTCGCCGTGACGCGACAATGCCCGCTCGACGCGGGCGATTTCGACTAAATCAACGCCTGTAGTGAGCATAGTGGGAATGGTGAATGTTGAATGATGAATGGCGAATAGCATTTATTGTTCACTATTCGCCATTTGCAATCTGCAATTCGCAATCCGCTATCCGCTATCCTTCTTCCTCCGGTCCGGCGATGGCGAGCGCGTAGGCTTCTGGATCGAGCCAACGTTGGGCAACAGCCTGTATCCGCTCAGCGCTTATCTCGCTGATCAGATCGGGGTAACGTTGAACGTAATCCAGACCGAGATCGTAGCGCTCTATGCTGGTGATGACGCTGGCTACGCCCTCGTTTGTCTCTAGCTGGAGTGGCATGCTGCCGGTGATGAACGCTTTGTTATCGGCCAGTTCCTCTTCCCCCACCGGATCCTCGCAAATGCGGCGGATTTCGTCTCGAATGGCCATAATCGCCTGCTCGACGTTGGCCGGGTTGACGCCAGCGACGACGCGCCAAGGGCCAGGGCCGGGGCCGCCGCTCACCCGGCTGTAGGAATAGTAGGCCAGCCCCTGCTCGTCGCGCACATTCTCCCCCAGACGGCCCATCAGCCCAAAGACGCCCAGGATGTTGTTGCAGACGAAGGCGTCCAGGAAATCCGGCGCGTTGCGCGAAGGACCTGGATAGCCAAGGATAATATCGGTCTGCGTCTTGTCGGCGATAGGGACGAAGCGTCGCCGCACCTCGGCGATATGACTCACCTCCGGCATTGGATAGCGGGCATACGTATTTCCCTCCCAATCGCCGAAGGCGGCCTCAATCTGGGCCAGAGCGTCGGCTGCCTCCACTGCGCCCACAACGACTATGACCATGCCCTCGGCGCCATAGCCGTTGGCGTAGAAATCAAACAGATCGTCACGCGTGATGGCGCTGACTGTCTCGGGATAGCCGCTGCTGCTGCGGGAATAAGGATGATCTTCAGGATAAGCCAACTCACTGAAGGTGATACTCGCCATGCGCCGGGTGTCGTGAGCCCTTTCCGCCAGATCGGTCAGAATCTCGCCACGTTCCTTCTCGACTTCGTCGGGGGGGAATGTGGGATGGCGCACCACGTCGGCGAGCACATCGAGAATCAGCGGTAGGTCCTCAGCCAAACTTTTTCCACCAAAGACGGTAGTGTGCGTGCCACTGCTGACGCCAACACTGGCCCCGACCGATTCCAGTTGCTCATATATCTCGTCAAAGGTGCGATTTTCTGTGCCGCGCATAAGCACATCGGCGGTGAAGGAGGCCAGGCCAGCTTGTTTCGGCGCCTCATCTCGAGCCCCCACTTGCAGATAACCCTTCACGACAACCGAGGGACTGGCGCGATTTTCACGCACCAGGGCGACCATACCATTGGGGAACTCGTGGCGGGTGATGTCATCGGGTCCTGGAATAGACATAAATCTCCTTACGTTTCACGTTTCGGCACATACCATCCGACGGAGCGATTGGAACTCTGGAGGTAGGTCTGGGCTACCCGTCGCACGTCATCGATGGTGACAGCGCTGAGGTTATCCAGATACTCCTCCGCCCACGTGGTATCCGCGAAAATTTCACTGAAGCCCAGCCACATGGCCTGTCCGGTGACCGATTCGCTGGAGTAGGCAAACTGAGCCTTGGCTTGCTTGATGGCCTTGTTCACCTCCTCCTGTGTGACCGAGTCGTCCATCAGGCGCGTCAACTCCTCGTCCAACGCCTCCTCCACCTCGGCCGGGGTGTGTTCAGGATGTACAATTGTCGCTATGCTGTATACGAAAGGATCGACGGTCGGGATCAGGGAGCCTGATATTTCCACAGCCAAACCTTTGTTTGATACCAAGGCTTTGTAGAGCCGGGAAGTCTTGTTGGTCAGACCGCTTCCTATAAATGTCATCGCGCTGGCGCCGGTGAGGATAGCGTTGAGCACGGCCAGGGCGAGGAAATCGGGATCGCGAACTGAGGGAGCGCGGAAGACCATTTTGAGATAAGCGATGCGGCCATCTCGCTCGACCACGACTCGCCGTTCTCCATATTGGGGCGGTTCGACAGCCGTCACCGCTGGAACAGCCTCACCAGCCGGAATGCCGCCAAAGTGGCGCTCGATCATCCGAAGCATCTCATCCGACTTGAAATCACCGACTGCCACAGCCAGCGCGTTGTTAGGCGCGTAGTAAGTGCGGTAATGCTCGTGAAGTTGATCGCGCGTGATAGTCTCCAGATCGCACATGTGGCCAACTGTGGGCGAACCGTAGGGATGCACGCGAAGCGCTACGCCCATCAACTCCTCGGCAAGCAGAAAGCCGGGGCTGTTTTCGGCCCCCTGCCGCTCGCTGATGATGACATTCCGCTCGGCCTCGACCTCGCGCGGATCGAAAACGGCGTTGGACATACGGTCGGCCTCGATTTGTAGCGAAAGCTCGATGCGTTTGGCGGGCAGAGTGGCGTAATAAGTGGTGAAATCATACCAGGTGGCCCCGTTGAAGACGCCACCCTCGCGGGCGATGGCCTTCTCGGCGATACCCTTGGGGAAAGTCGGGGTCCCCTTGAAAAGCATATGTTCGACCCAGTGGGAGATACCCGTGATTCCCAGGTGCTCGTTACGGCTACCCACGCGGTACCAGACCCAGAAGCTCGTCACAGGAGCCACGTGCGCCTCTTTGAGCAGAACGGTCAGGCCATTATCCAGGCGGGATTTGAACGCATTGTCAGTTTTACCCATCACTTCTCCTGGGTCTCATCATAGCCGCGCCCGATACCTCGGTAGTAAAATCCCAGCTTCTTCATTTGAGCAGGCTCGTATATGTTGCGTCCATCGATGATTACCGGCTGCTCCATCAGATCATGCACACGGACCAGATCGAGATTCTTGAACTCGTTCCACTCGGTGGCAACAACCAGAGCGTCGCAGCCTTCGGCCAGATCGTAGGCGTCCGTCGCCAGTTCAACGTCCGGCAGTATGCGCTTGGCATTATCCATCGCGACGGGATCATAGCCACGCACGTGGGCGCCGGCGTTTTTCAGCATGCGAGCGACGTAGACGGCGGGCGCTTCACGCATGTCATCGGTGTTGGGCTTGAAGGCCAATCCCAATATCCCGACCGTCTTGCCACGCAAGCCATCCATCGCCTGCTCCAGCTTGCGCACAATCTGCCGGCGCTGATCGTCGTTGATGTCCATCACCGCGCGTAGCAACTGCGGATGACGTCCTTTGATCTCCGCCATATAGGTGAGGGCTTTGACGTCCTTAGGGAAGCAACTCCCGCCGTAGCCAATGCCGGCATCGAGGTAACCGTGGCCGATGCGCTGATCATACCCCATGCCGCTGGCGACCTCCTTGATGTCGGCGCCCAGCGCCTCACAGACGTTAGCGATCTCGTTGATAAAAGAGATGCGCGTGGCCAGGAAGGCATTGGAGGCATACTTGATCATCTCGGCTGTGCGCAGATCGGTGATCATAATCGTGGTGCGCAGCGGCAGGTAAAGCTGAGCCACTTTCTCGGCTGCATCCTTGTTCAGCGAACCCAGCACCACCCGATCGGGATTCAGGAAATCGCTGATGGCGGAACCTTCGCGCAGGAATTCCGGATTGGAGACGACGGCGAATTCTATATCGCCGTTGCGATACTGGCGGATCAAATCGGCGACCCAATCGCCGGTGCCAACGGGGACGGTGGCCTTGTTGACGATGATGATGGGATGATCCATTTCATCCGCTACGGATTTGGACGCCATGCGGACGTAGCGCAGATCGGCCTCGCCGTCCACCCCTTCCGGCGTGCCCACGGCGATGAAGGCGAACTCGGCGTCCTCCAATGCATCGGCATAGGATGTGGTGAAGGAAAGTCGACCCGCTTTGACATTGCGCTCCACCAGATCTTCGAGACCCGGTTCATAAATGGGCATCACGCCCTGTTCCAACTGCTTAATTTTTTCCTCGTTGATATCCAGGCAAACGACTCGGTTACCGAGATCGGCCATGCAGACGCCGGTGATCAGTCCTACATACCCGACGCCAATTACTGTGATATTCTTCATTCTTTACACTCCTTAACTTTTTGTACAACGGTTTAGCTGGCCCCAATGATACCACATCCGGCGCTTTGTACCAAGTTGGAATGGAAGGGCGGGTTTTCGAAGCGATTCAAAAATCGGCGGGTATGGAAACCCGCCCTACAT
>CAZANJ010000295.1:1699-4538 GCA_964486415.1 uncultured Anaerolineales bacterium | reverse complement strand
ATGAATCTGCCACAGACCTTTCCCAGGCTGTGAGCTACGTTCAAACAAACAATCACCACCATCCTATAACTACTCAGACCCCGCTCAGAGGGGATTTGCAATCCCCGATTTCTGAATGAAGCAAGCTACTTTTGGACAAAATACTGTTCAAAAGACGCCGGGTGACACACCCGGCTTGAGCGGCTGAGTAGATACACCATCCTCATCACTTTCAACGCCGCTGGGATCGCTGGAGCGAAAATAGCTCGGCGACCGAGACGGCAGGCAGGAGAGTGGGCCTTGATTGGTTTCTCCCCCCTCTGCCTTTCGCCTCCTCGCTGTCGATTACCCTCCCAATCCCCAGCTTTTCAAACCAATAACAAATGCATGGAGGTCAAAATGGAACAGACGAGTTCATCTTCCAACGGGTTTCTGCAACTCAGCGCCTTCGACATAGCGGTGGCCGGAGTATTCGGGGCGCTAGCTATCGTGTTGGCCTTCACCCCCCTGGGCCTGATCCCGGTACCCAATCCCACCGAGGCCGCCACCAGCCTGCACTTGCCCGCCATCGTCGCCGGTATCCTCGCCGGCCCCGTCGTCGGTGGATTGGTGGGCCTGGTGCTGGCTACCTCATCCTGGTATCTATTCGGTGCCTCCTTCATCACCTTCGCCGGGGGGAATCTGCTCGTGGCACTGCTGGCCGCCTTCCTGCCCCGCTTGCTCATCGGTGTCTTGGCCTACTATGCTTACCGCCCCCTGCGCCGCTGGCCTGCGCTGGCCTCGGCCGCCGCCGGGCTGGTAGGCACGCTGACCAACACCTTCGGCGTGCTGGGGCTCCTGGTCTGGCTAGGCACGCTGCCGGTGGCGCTGCTGGCGCCGACCTTCTCGATGAACGTCCCCATCGAGGTCGCGCTGGCATTGGTGGTCACCATTCCCATCGTCGCGGCGCTGCGGGCGGTGGGCAAGGGCCGCATCGCCGCCGCGCGAGATTGATTGCAAGTATCTACTCAGCCTGCTCAAGCTGGGTTTGTAACCCAGCGTCTTTTGAGAGCTTTTGAGCAACTTGATCGAAAAAAGGATTATGCTCGTTCAAAAATCGGGGGTTGCAAACCCCCTCTGAGCAGAGTCTGAGCAGTTACGATTGCGATTTAACGAGATAGAGGCTCCAATGGCGCACCCCTTCATCACGACCGAAAACCTGCACCACGCCTATCAGCTTGAGGGCGGCGCGGAGATCGACGCGCTGCGCGGCATTGACCTGACCATCGAGGGGGGAGAGTTCGTCGCGCTCATCGGCCCCAACGGCTCCGGAAAATCGACCCTGGCCCGTCACTTCAACGCGCTGCTGCTCCCCACGGAAGGGCAGGTCTGGGTGGATGGATTGCTGACCGCCGATCCGCGCAACCTCTGGGCGGTGCGGGAACGGATCGGGATGGTCTTCCAGAACCCCGACAACCAGTTCGTAGCCAGCACCGTCGAGGAGGATGTGGCCTTCGGTCCGGAGAACTGGGCCCTGCCGCCGGACGAAATCCGCCAGCGGGTGGATGAGGCGCTGGAAATCGTGGGGCTGACACGTTATCGCGCCCATCCGCCCGAGATGCTCTCTGGCGGGCAGAAGCAGTTAGTCGCCATCGCGGGCGCTTTGGCAACCAGCCCGGCCGGCCTCATCCTCGACGAGCCGACCTCAATGCTCGATCCGCCGGGGCGCCGCCGCGTGCTGGAGACCATCCGGCGTCTCAACGCCGAGCGATCAATCACCGTGGCGCTGATCACCCACGAGATGGAGGAAGCGGTCGCCGCCCAGCGGGTGCTGGTTATGCAGGCCGGGCGCGTCGCGATGGATGGGCCACCGGAGGAAATCTTCGAGCGAGCGGACCGGCTGCGAGGCTGGGGGCTGGATCTGCCTCCGGCCATCGAGATCGCCCGACGCCTGCGAGCGGAGGGGCTAGCGCTACCGCCCGGCCTGCTGACGATGGAACAACTGACGGAGGCGCTGTGCTGATCCAGGTCGAGAATCTGACCCACACTTACGCGGCGGGCTCACCGCTGGAGCATACCGCCTTGCACCGGGTAAACCTGGAGATCGGCCCCGGCGAGCATGTGGGCCTGCTCGGCCCGACCGGCTCCGGTAAGTCAACGTTAGTGCAACACCTGGCCGGGCTGCTGGAGCCGACTGCCGGTCAAGTGCGGCTCGACGGCGTGGTCGCCCACGAGCGCACGGGCACAGCGCGCGCTCGTCGACGCCAGGTGGGATTGGCCTTCCAGTACCCAGAACATCAAATCTTCGAGCAGACCGTCTTCCGCGAGGTCGCTTTCGGGCCGCGCAACCTGGGGCTGGGAGAGGCGGAGATCAGGGAGCGAGTGGGCTGGGCCCTGGAATTGGTGGGCCTGGATCCGACCAAGGTGGAAGATCGAGTGCCCTTCACCCTGAGCGGGGGCGAGATGCGCCGCGTGGCGCTGGCGAGCATGCTGGCGCTGCGCCCCGCGGTCGTGATCCTGGATGAACCAACCGCCGGGCTGGATCCGCGCGGTCGGCGGGAGCTGTTGGGCCGTGTGCGCGGCTGGCAAGCTGAGGCCAACCTGACCATGATCCTCGTCTCCCACGATTTGGAGGCCATGGCTCGCTTCGCCGAGCGGGTGGTGCTGCTGAACGCCGGGGAGATCGTGGCCGATGGCCCGACCCGCGAGGTGCTCAGCGACGGTGAGTTGCTCCGCGCCGCCGGTATGGACGCGCCGCAGTCGGTGAAATTGCTACAAACGCTGCGCCAGGCCGGTTGGGCCGTCCGCAGCGACCGCCTGTTACCAGAGGAAGCCGCGGCCGAAATCGCTCGCTGTTCCCTCTCCCCCTGGGGGGAGAGGG
>CAZANJ010000295.1:0-1599 GCA_964486415.1 uncultured Anaerolineales bacterium | reverse complement strand
GAGGAAGCCGCGGCCGAAATCGCTCGCTGTTCCCTCTCCCCCTGGGGGGAGAGGGCTAGGGTGAGGGGGGAAATAAACACATGAACCTACTGCTACCCGGAACATACATAGCCATCGACTCCATCCTGCACCGCCTGGACCCACGGGTGAAGATGGGGGCAGCGCTGCTGCTGATGACGCTCCCCTTCGCCGCGCCGAGCCTGAGCAGCAACCTGCTCCTCGCGGCCTTTGTGATAGCCATCGTCATCCTCTCCAGCGCCCCAGTCATGGCTCTGCTGCGCACTCTACGCACCGTCTTCTGGCTGGGCTTCTTCATGTTCTTCTTTTACCTCTTCACCACGCCGGGGCAGCCTTTGATCAAGCTTTGGGGAATCGCTCTGACCTGGCAAGGACTAGCAGCGGGAGCGACGCAGATATACCGCCTCTGCCTGCTGGTCCTCATCTCCGCGCTGCTGACCTTCACCACATCGTCGACCCAGCTGGCCCACGGCCTGGAAGCGCTGCTGGCACCGCTGGCGCGGTTGGGCCTGCCGGTGCGGGAGCTGGCCATGGTCTTCACCATCGCCCTGCGCTTCGTCCCGACCCTCTTCGCCGAGATCGACAAGATCACCAAGGCCCAGCGGGCGCGAGGGGCCGATTTTCTCTCGATGAACCCAGTGCGGCGCATGCGGAGCTGGGTACCGACCTTCGTGCCCATCTTCGTCGCAGCCTTCCGCCGCGCCGAGGAACTGGCTACAGCGATGGAAGCGCGTGGCTTTCGCGGCGCCCGGCATCGCACCCGAATGCACCAACTGCGCTTGACGCGCCGTGACCTGCTAGCATCCGCCATAGTTCTGCTCGCTAGCATAGCGGCCTTGGCACTAGAACACATCTGATCACGCTTTACGTTTCACGGTTTACGCATTTACTGAGGCCAGTCACTGACAGCGATGCCTTCAAGGTTAGCCATAGGGCCTGAAATTGTCCTTGTACAGTATCGTCGTGAAGGTGAGCATAGCGTTGGGTCATGCGCAGGGTCTTATGCCCCAGCAGCTTGCGCAGCATCTCCAGCGACATTCCTTGGTTGATCAGCCGTGTGGCTAGCGTATGGCGTAAGCGGTGTGGGGTAACCGCCACGTTGCATTGCTCTCCCCAGCGACGCAGGCGATAGCGTACTTGGGCGGCCTTCAGAGGATTTCCATCGTCGAGCCACAGGTGATCTCCTCTTCCACGGTAGTGTTAAAAAATTGCCTCTTTTGGACAGTTTTTTAGTTTAGTTCAATCGGTGTCATACTGGAGCCAGTCGGCAGAGCCTTCGGAGGCCAGCACCCGCAGCGTCGCCGCCGCGGTATAAATGGAGGGCATCATCAGCGTCCCGGAGACGACCACGACCACCGTCACGAAAGTCGTGACGAAAACTATCCATTTCCGTCGCCAAAGAATCGCCAGATAAGCGCTGAGTTCCATTTCTCGGTCGATCTTCTCCACTACATAAGGTCGCCCTTATTTCAGAGCACCGTTTCCACTTAGACCTTCTCGCGTGTCCCTTGAATAATCCAGAGCACTGACATGCCCCTCCAGAAAATCGATCAAGCTCCTCAAATCAGAGAAACCCATCCT
>CAZANJ010000294.1:3423-4561 GCA_964486415.1 uncultured Anaerolineales bacterium | reverse complement strand
GCCGGATGGAGCCTCCCTCGGCGTCGTCCTACCGCTTGCTTGATGGTGGAGACGAGTTCTCTCGTCGTGTGCAGAGGGCGGGCATCGACGATGGCCTTCGCGATGCGACGCGATTGTCTCTCTTCACCATAGCGATAAAAAATCTCCGCCAATTCCTCAGCCGAAAGGCTGTTGATCAGCTCTGCTGCGGTGGCGCCTTGCGTCGGATCGAAGCGCATATCCAGCGGCCCATCCTTCATGAAAGAGAAGCCGCGTTCGGGATCGCTTAGTTGGAGCGACGAAAGGCCCAGATCGAGCAAGATGCCGTCCACCGGTGCGAAATCATGAGCTTGTGCGATCTCCCTCATGTGGACGAAAGAGCCATGCACCAGCTCGAATTGTCCTTCATAGGGCTTCAGTTTGCTGCGGGCGATTTCCAGTGCCCCTGGATCTCGGTCCAATCCCAGTAGCGCCCCGCCGGGCGATGCTGCCTTTAGGATGCCGGAGGCGTGTCCCCCGCCTCCTACAGTGGCGTCGATGTACCATCCTCCCGGCTCGACGTGGAGGCCCTCAAGCGTCTCATCAAAAAGAACAGGGACGTGAATATCACGCCCCTTTATTTTGTGCTCATCGGTTTGAGGTGACATATCTTTAGATGCCCAAGGCTGCCCATTCCTCAATATCCATTTCCTCTCCCTCGACACGTTCACGCTCTTCGTTCCAGGTGTCTGGGCTCCATACTTCGATGTATGTGTTTAATCCTGCGATGATAGCTTGGCCATCGAGTTGGGCATATTCTCTCAGACGCGGGGGGATGAGGATGCGGCCTTGCCCGTCAAGGGTGACATCGGATGCGTTGGCGAAGACCAAGCGGCGGAAGGCGCGGGCTTGCCGATCGGTCATCGGCAACTTGCTCACTTGCTCAGCCAAGTTTTCCCACTCTGAAATGGGGTAGATGGCCAGGCAGCGATCAATCCCGCGCGTGATTACAAAATCGTCGGACAGATCGGCCCGAAACTTGGCCGGGATAGTCAAGCGTCCTTTGTCGTCGATGACGTGAACGAATTCGCCCAGGAACATCCTTTCGCTTTTCTCCTCTTGTGGTGAGTGGTCTTGCTGCCCTACATAAGTGCGGCAGGTATGGAAACCTGCCCTACAT
>CAZANJ010000294.1:0-3323 GCA_964486415.1 uncultured Anaerolineales bacterium | reverse complement strand
TGCCCTACATTTGATAATTTTTCGATATAATTCGGGACTCTAAAACTTGTGTAGGGTAGCGAAATGAGTGGTAAGATGTACTTTATGAATGTTTTACTCCACTACGCCCCACTTTGCCCCACTTGGCCTTCATTATACACCACTTTTACTTTTTTTCCAATGTCTGGAGGGCTATTTTTGGGTTAATTTTGGGAATTTTAAGGTTTGTTTTGGGAAATATTCCTGCTCTAGCCCATTTCTCTAGTGAATCTTTATAATCAAGGCCGCCAGCTCTTTCAGCTCATCGCTGCCCAGCAGAAGCGCGGCTGCCACATAGGTCACGGCCCCTGTTGCCAGTCCGCTCGTTCCGGTGACCAGTGTTCCAACGTCGGGCAGCAGCTTGCGAAGGCCGAGCACTGCTGCGCCCATCAAGGCTGAGGCGAGCGTCGTTCGCGCCAGCGACACGATGAATGTTCTATCGATCATTTGGCTTTGCCGCCGCTGCGCTGCCCACAACAGGATGATTACTTGCAGCCCGGCCCCCAGCGAGTTCGAGAGCGCGATGCCGCCTTGGGCCAGCGGCGAGAGCAACAGCCATCCTAGCCCCGCGTTCGTCATAAGCCCGATCAGCGCGGCCCAGAAGGGCATCCACATATCCCGCTGCGCGTAGAAGAGACGGCTGACCACCTCCAGCGCGCTGTGCGCCACCAGCCCCAGGGCGAAGAAGCGCAGCGCCCAATAGACCCGGTCGGTGACCGCCGCATCGAAGGCGCCGCGCTGGAAGAAAAGCGCCGTCAATGGACGCCCCAGCACTACCAACCCCACCGCCGCCGGTATGGCCAGTGCCAGCACCAACCGCAGCGCCCAGGAGGCTGTGTCACGCAGCCCCTCCCGGTCGACGGCGTTGGCCCGCTCCGAGAGCGTGGGGAAAACGGTCAGTCCCAGCGCCGTGCCGATGATGGTCTCCGGAAACTGCATCAGGCGCCAACCGTACTCATAGGCCGAGATTGCGCCCGGCTCCAGCCGTGAGCCGAGGAAGGTGGGCAGCACAAAGTTCAAATAGGTGGCGCCGAGGCCCAGCATGCGCGGTCCCATCAGCCTCAGCACCATCCGCAGATCGGGATGGCGCAGGATGGGCCGCCACCTGGCGCGATAGCGGACCAGTCCCGGCACTTGGATCAGGAAATGGCCCACCGTTCCCGCCAGCCCGCCCCAGGCCAGTCCAAAGATACCCCAGCGCGGGGCCAGAATCAGCGCCCCGGCGATGCGGCCCAGCGTGTAGGAGAGCGGCGCGGCGGCCGGGAGCAGAAAGTGCTGATGGGCCTGTAACACGCTCATCACGATGCCGCTGGCGCTGGATATTAGCGTCTGGAGCAGCACGAGGCGCATCAATTGCGTCGCCAGAGCCGTTGTCGCGGCGTCGAAGCCGGGAGCGACGGCGCGGATTATGTGGGGGGCGAGGATGGCCGCTGCCACGCTCAGGCTCGCCACGATCATCAGCGCCCAGTTGATCACCGCCGAGACCAGGCGCCATACTTCGTCCCGCTCGCCCCGGCTGATGTGGGCGGAGAGCACGGGTATGAGCGCGGTCGCCATCGCGCTCCCGGCCACGATGGTGAAAAGCCCGTCGGGGAGCTCGAAGGCGGCGTAGTAGGCGTCGAGCGCGGCGGAGGCACCGAAGGCGCTTCCGATGGCGGCGTCGCGCACCACGCCCAGTAGCTTGTCGATGGTGAAGAAGAAGGCGACCAGAACTGCCGAGCGGGCGACGTGGGAGCTGGAGGATGAGTGCTTGTCGCTTGATGTGGACATAATGGCCGATATTGTAGCGCAAGAGCATGCTTTGCGCTAGCCGGTTGCTGGAAGGTCGATTCCCTGTATAATGCCTGGGAATCGAGGCCTTGATCCCCTGAAGAAAGAGGTGCCCGAGATGAACAAGCGTTCTCAAGCAGTCCCTTGGCGGTTGATCGTGCCAGCTCTGATCCTGGCTTTGGTGTCACTCCTGATCGGGTGCAGCGGGGCGGAGCCGACGCCCGCGCCCTCCGCCACTCCATCACCCACTATGCTCCCGACCGCTACTCCGACCTTCACGCCGGCGCCGACGGAAACGTCGACTATCACCCCGACGCCAACTAAGACGCCCATTCCGACGCCGACCGCCACACCCACGGCGACTCCTCATCCCCTGGAGCCCTACACCATCGAGGGGTTGCGGGAACGGGATTACCCCGGCGGCACGATTGAGATACAGGAGGAGATCGCCGTCACCTCGGCCTACACCCGCTATTTGATCGCCTATCCGAGCGATGGGCTGACTGTCACGGGTATTCTGCACCTGCCCTTTGGGGATGGGGAGGAGCCTTACCCGGTGGTCATTTTGAATCACGGGTACATCCCTCCGGAGCGCTACGTGAGCGGTTCCGATACCTGGCGGCCCGCCGATTACCTGGCCCGGCATGGCTACTTGACTCTGGCCCCGGATTTCCGAGGCTGGGGCGGCTCCGGTGACGGCGATAACTTTTTCCGCAACGGTCTGGTCATCGACGCGCTTAATCTGATCGGCTCCTTGCCCTCGTTGCCTCATGCTGACATCGAGCGGGTAGGGATGTGGGGCCACAGCTTGGGAGGCGGGATCACGGCCAAGGCTATTCTGATCGAGCCGCGCATCAAGGCCGCGCTGCTCTACGCCTCTGTGAGCGCCAACAGCGCTGATAATCTGGAAAAATGGCCCCCTCATCCACCCCAGGAAGATCCTCCAGACGATCCACTGTGGAGCTCTTATCAAGAGGCCATCGCCGATCCGGAATTCTTGCGGCTGACCTCGCCCATCAACTACTTTGATCTGGCGACCGCGCCGGTGCAGATCCACCAGGGCCTGGCCGATACTACCACGCCGCCGGAGTGGGCTGAGGCCATCCGCGACGCTCTGGTGGAAGCGGACAAGGAAGTGGAGTATTATACCTACGAAGGGCAAGGACACGCCTTTCAGGGCCAGTCCTGGACCTTGTTTCTGGAGCGGATGACGGATTTCTTCGACCGCCATCTGATGGAGTAGAGGAGGTGGTCATGTCTGAGGAGAAAGTGACTGTGTTAAAGCGGCAAAGTTTACCCCGCTTGCTTGGGGGCATGATCTTGCGGCCCCGGCGTACCCTCGCATCGATAAACGAATTCAGGAAGCGCTCGTGGTGGTTGCCCGCGCTGCTGGCCGTGCTTTTCGCGGTTTTGCCCGTGGTAGTGGCTGCTCCCATCACGGCCCAGCGTTCTCGCGAGGCGGTTGTCTCCACCCAGGAGCAGCTCGGAGAGGACGCCTCGGATGAGGAGCGGGCGCAGATGGAACAGGCGATGTC
>CAZANJ010000293.1:0-4565 GCA_964486415.1 uncultured Anaerolineales bacterium | reverse complement strand
GAAATCGGGGATTGCAAATCCCCTCTGAGCGGGGTCTGAGTAGTTACGGATTTTTTAGCAATAAGGATTATCCAGCACCGTCTGTTTTACGGCGGTGCTACGTGAAGCTCTCGATGCCGGAGCCCTCCACATCCATCTCCACCAGTTTTCCCGTGATAGTGAAAATCACTCGTTCGCAGATGTTGGTCACACGGTCGGCGGCGCGTTCCAGATTGTGGGCCACCCACAGCAGGAAGTTGGCCTGATCTATCCGGCTCGGATCGGCCATGATCAGGGTGATCAGCTCGCGGTAAACCTGATTATACAGGTCGTCCACTTCATCATCTTCCTGGGGGATGGCGCGGGCTAAATCCCCATCCTGCTGTATGAAGGCCTCCAGCGAACGGTCGAGCATGTCACGCGCCTTGGCCGCCATGCGCGACACATCTATCAAGGGCTTGAGGAGCGGCTCTTCGCCCATCATCAGGTTGATGCGGGCAATGCCTTTGGCGTAATCGCCGATGCGCTCCAGCTCCGAGGTGATGTCCAGGACGGCGGCGATGGTGCGCAGATCCTGGGCCATCGGTTGCTGCGTGGCGATGAGGGCCAAGGCTTCGGCCTCGATGGCATACCGTTTCTCGTTGATCAGACGGTCTTGAGCGATCAAGCGGTTCGACTCTTCTCGATCCCGTCTTTTGAGGGCCTCCACCGACTCTACGAGGGCATTTTCCACCATGCTCCCCAAAGCCAACAGTTCATCTTGCAGATTTTGTAGCTTATTTTCAAAGCTCTCACGGGGCATAAAATGTCCTCCTCTATTCAACTCTCAGCACAATCCAGGTAGGCAAACGTCTCTTGCCGCAGGCCATCACGCACGCGGCGGAAGACGTCCAGCCGCTCCGCCTTGCTGCCGGTGGCCGCCGCCGGATCGGGGAAGCCGAGGTGTTTCTTATTTCCCTTACCTAACCTGGCAGAGCCAGAGCCAAAAAGGATTTTTCGATTGTCAAATTTCTTGCCCAATGTACAAGGATTTGATCGGTTAGGCCCTAACCAGACTGGGCAGTTCTTCGCCGCGTCATCGCAGACGGTGATCACTGAGTCGAATTCTTGATCGCGGAACAGGTCTACCGATTTGGAGCGTTGTTGTGATATGTCGATGCCCAGTTCGGTCATCGCTTCAAGGGCCAGCGGGTGGACTTGACCGGTGGGCTTCGTCCCAGCCGAGTAAGCCTTCCAACGCTCGCCTAGAAAATGATTGACCAGCCCCTCGGCCATCTGGCTGCGGGCCGAGTTGCCGGTGCATAAAAATAACACGCTTTTCTTCTCAGTATTCTCACTCATTGTCACTCATTCACTGCTCGGCTCTTCAGCCAGGTCAAAACATGCCGCTTGATCTCATCCCGCGCTTCGCGGAACTTTTCCAGCTTCTCCTGCTCATTGCCTTCGAAGGCCACGGGGTCCTCGATAGGCCAATAGTGACGCTCCCCTAATCCAGGGAAGGTGGGGCATTTCTCCTCCGCCTTGGCGCAGACGGTGATGAGGATGCCGAAGTACATCTTGTTCAGAAAATCGTCCACGCCTTTGGAATAATGCCCTTTCAGATCCAGGCCGACCTCTTCCATCACCTGATAGACGTAGGGATGGATGGGGTTTGGTTCCAGCCCGGCGCTGTAGACCTCGAATTGGTCGCCGGCGTAGCTGCGCAAAAGCGCCTCGGCCATCTGGCTGCGGGCTCTGTTTTCGACACAAAGAAACAGTACTTTGGGTTTCTTCACGTTCATACTCCCTCGGAGCTAGGTTGCTACCTTGATTTAACAGTACACTGACTTACCATGATACCTTGATACCGTTCAAGGCTTATTAACGGTGCTTTAAGATTGTGTTAATGTTTGGAGGATGGCAGAGGGGGGAAAGTCAGTTTTGGGTTATCAGCAAGGCCGCTGCCGAGAAGATGGCGAGGCCCAACAAGGCGCCTCCGATGGTTTGGAATACCGTGTGGCGCCGTAGATGGACGCGCGACCAGGCAACGATGGGCATGCCAACCAGCAAAGGGGGAAGGGTTTGGAAGAAGATCCAGGCCACCGTCGCAGCTCCGGCCGCGGCCGCGACATGCACGCTGATCTTCCAGCGCAAGGTGACGCCGAAGAGAATCAGTATCTGCAACCACAAAGCGCCGGCCAGGACGATCATCGGATAGGGCGCCCGGCCCAGCTTCAACACCAGCCAGGCCAGCCCGGTGCAGGCGATGGTGAATATCAGAGGCCGCGTCCGTTGCTCGCGCAGTTGAACATCCAGATCGGTGACCAGGCCGCGACGCACTAACCAGATGACATAAAAGAAGGGAGTCAGGATGGCGAGGAGAATGTAGACCCCGGCCCACAGCCAGGCGGATGAGACTGGCAGAGTCGAAGCGACCGATGCCATAGTTGTGGAGGCAAGCACCGGTGGGCTACCGACCTTGGAGATAGCGTCAGCCAAGCGACGATCCCAGGTCCGGGGCGGCGTGATGATCATGATCTCTTTAGATGTACCTTTGCGCACTTCGCGTTTCACTCTTCGATCCCCCACCAGTACATATCGGCCAACTTTTGATGCTCATCGCGCAGCCGCACGAAGCTCTCGTAGCGATGCTCGCTTATCTCGCCCTCCTCCACCGCTTCCTGGACGGCACAACCGGGCTCCACAGTGTGGGTGCAGTCGGAGAAACGACAATGGGCCACCAGGGGCGCGATGTCGGGGAAGTAGGCGTCGATCTCCTCTGGGTCCACGTCGAAGAGGGCCAAGGCTCGAATGCCGGGGGTGTCGGCCACCCAGCCGCCCACGTCCAGCGGTATGAGCTGGGGCGTGACGGTAGTGTGACGCCCCTTGCTCGTGGCCTGGCTCACTTTTCGCACACGCAATCCCAGGCCCGGCTGCATCTCGTTCAACAAACTGGTCTTGCCCGCGCCGGACGGCCCGATCAGGGCTGATACTCGCCCCTGTAAAAGCTCGCGCAGTTCAGGGAGGCCCTCGCCGGTCTCCGCGCTGGTGTAGATCACGGGGTAGTCGATGTCGTGGTATATTTCGAAGAGCTTTTCGGCCTCCTGGCGCCCTACCAGATCGATCTTGTTGGCGCATATGACGGCCGGGATGTGCTGCAATTCTGCACCGACCAGCAGCCGGTCGAGCATGCGCATACGGGGCTCAGGCTTGGCGCAGGCGAAGACGAAGATGACGTGATCGGGGTTGGCGATGATGACCTGCTCCCGCTCGGAGAGGTATCCGCGCCGCGTCCACTGGCGCGAGCCACGCCCGCGCGACGAATCTAGGCGCGCCAATGCACGCTCCCGTTCCTCGATCTCCTCGATCATCCCCTCGATCATCCCGCCGCTATCGTCGATCAAGCTGATGTGCACGTGGTCGCCCACGGCGATCAGATCGGTGTCGAGCCATTCCTGCTTCAATCTTCCGCGTACCCTACAGACGAAATCACCGTCCTCGGTATGGACGGTGAAGAAGCCACTTTGTGCTTTGATTACGATCCCATCTAACAATTCTGACATTTTCACCATCACATACTATAGTGCTGGAGCGGCCAAGCGAGAGAGCTTCGTCTTGGTCTCACGCCAGGTGATTTTGGAAATACCTAGCTTCTGGCGCAATTTATCCGCCGGCATCTCGGCCTTGTAATCGCGCACGGCGCAGGTCCAGCGCAGCATCTCGAAGGAGATATTGGACACATCCGCTTGCTCGGCCACATTGTCCAACACATACTCCAGGTTGCGGGCTGTGCAAGAGAAAAGTTCATCCTGAGGCTTGTAATGCTCTTTGTACTCCTCCAGTACTTCGGGCCACTCGACCGGCAAGCGCAGTTTGCGCTCCTTGTGGCGGCGCTCGGGATTGGTGTAACGTACCCAGAGCACGGGCTGGTCGGGATCGCCCAGGTCGATGTGGTTGAGCACGATGTTCATGCACTCGCTCTTCTTGATTCCCGTTTGCAACAGCAGCGTCACCAGCAAGTGTGGTCGCGCGTCCGGCTTTTCGGCGTGCCGGAGGGCTTGCGTCGCGTCCAGAATCCGCTCCACCTCGGCATCTTTGAGAAAGTCCGGCAGCGGCGTAGCCACAGGTTCATGCGTTAGTGGCGCAGCAGGATCACGATCAATGATCTCTGCCTCGTCCAGCCAGCCGAAGAAAACCTTGAGCGTGGTCACGCGCCGGGCCAGCGACTTGGGACTGCAAGGCACGTCGCGCTTATCCACCAGCCAGTCGGTGAAGCGATTTAGGTCAACGGTAGAAATATCCCCGACGGCGGTCCAAACACCGATGAAGTTGCCCAGGATGTTGAGATCGGAGAGGAAAGCCTTGACAGTGTTCTTGGTGAAGCCCTCCTCCTGCATGTAAACCTCGAAGGCGCTGGTAGCGGCACGCAACGAGGATTGTGCGCTCAGGTCTGATTCTCTGTAGCTGGAACCGGTGTCCGAAGATGGGGCCATGATACACCTCTCTTTCTGCTCATTTTCGTATAGCGTGAACTATCTCTATTTTACCCTAAGTAAGGGGGATGTCAACTGAGTTTTCGAAGCGATTCAAAAATCGGCGGGTATGGA
>CAZANJ010000292.1:0-4592 GCA_964486415.1 uncultured Anaerolineales bacterium | reverse complement strand
ACTGTTCAAAAGACGCCGGGTGACACACCCGGCTTGAGCGGCTGAGTAGATACCATAATATGATGATAATCACTCATCGGTATACACCAATGCAACGACACTACATAAACACGCTCGTCCATCTACATCAAGAAAGTCTCATAAAATACACGCTCCCAAATACATCCCGGGGGCAGAGGAGTGAGCAGTAACCGATGCAACGCTGGCAAGCGAAATTAGTTATCGGCCTTCTGATAGCAGTCATCACTTGCGCAATTCCCTATCCCACCCAAGCTCAAAGTGCAACCCCTCCCCATGAAGCCACACTCTCCCCTTACTGGGACCCGGCGGTCACCCGCTGGGAACACATCGTCTGCCCCTACGCTCAGGAGAGAGGGCTCGACCCCGATCTGGTCGCCTCCGTGATCTGGAAAGAATCCCTGGGCCGTTCGACGGCGCGCGGCCCGAACGGCGCAGTGGGCCTGATGGGCGTAATGCCCTTCGAATGGCGGCCCGGCCCGGAAAGGCTGGCGAATCCCTGGACCAACCTATTCTGGGGTGCACGGGCGCTGGCCCACACCATCCGAGACGGCAAGGGGGATGTATATTATTCACTGGCCGCCTACAACGGGGGATGGGACCGCATCCACAGGCAAACCACGCGGCGTTATGCAGCCGATGTGCTGGGACACTACACCCGCGCGGTCGCTATGCAGTATGAACTGTCCACCGATGGCGAGTGGATCGCCGTCATCGCAGCCGAAGGAGGCTCAACGGTCGATACCATCACTGTCATCGGCCCACAGCGCCCCCTAACCCGTTATAGCGAGCGTCCCTGGCTTCAAGCCGACATCCCATCTGTACCAATCGGTGCGCCTCCACACGCCACTGTGCTCAAATTCGTGGATCAACATGGCGCAGAGTGTCAAGTAAATTTATGGTTTATGGCAGAAAACGGCGCTCTGCTGGCCCCTCCAGCGTTCCAATCCCGCTCTTCTACGAAGCCAATGGCAATGGATATGGGAACAGAGACGCTTATCTATCGCCCCCCATTGGGAATCATACCCTAACCTCGCTTCCCTCCTCGTACTGCACTTGCCCGCCACCCACCCACCCCATCACGCAGTCACAGCGTGCAGAGAATTGGGCAAGCCACGACCGATGAAACAAGACTCAAAATAATTTAGGAGGTTGCTATGCTCAAATCACGTTGGCATGGTTATGAGATCGACTCATCAGAAGCGGCCTATGAAGTCGAAATAGAGGAACCAGAACAGTTAGGCTCCCTGGTAAGAAAATTCGTCTCCTCCGATTACTTCATTCGCTCCTACTACCTGCTATTCGAGGAGTCCCTGATCCGACTACACGAATTCATCACCGAGCAGGGCAAGACGGAGGAGGAATTGACGGCCAGGGCTACGAAACATTTGGAGAAACAGATCGCTAAATTCGAGCCCGACAGCCACAAAGCCAGCCGCATCGGCGTGCGGGCTATCGAGGCCATCCTCAACTACGTTGGCGCCCATCGAAAAGAGCTCAAGGAAGCCGAAACCTTCCGCTTCGAACTGACCGAATATCAGAAGGAAATGATGGAGGATTACGGCTATGATCTCGAGGAGCCCTTCGAGCCCGGCGATGAAGTGATCGAGGAATACTTCTACTCCGAGGAAGAGATCCCCCTCGATGGAGTTGTGCTCTACCTGGGCTGCTCCTTAGTGCCGGCCGACAAACTCACCCCCAAAGAGAGGAAGACCGTCTATAACCGCGTCAAGGAAAGCTACGAAATGTTGGGGCTGTTAGATATGAGCGCGGTCTGGGGCGAAGACCCCTCCGATTATGTGGAGCGCGACATCAACCAACGCCACCACCTCACCCTGCGAGTGCGCCTCAACCCGGATACCTCCTTCACCATCACCGGTCGCTGGTTCGATGACGGACAGTTTATCTTACCCTACCACGACTACTTGTTACAAGAAGCGGCGACGAAAACGGGGATGGACCTCTCGACCTACACCCTCTGATGCACAAGCTTTCGCCCCACACAATCATCCGCCCCGAACCGCAGGGCGCGCTGCTCTTCCAGCAAGAGGCCGCTGAGACAGCGCTCCTCGATCTGGAGGGGTTGGACGCGCTCTATTTCCTGCTCAAGGGGGAACTACGCGATTATCCGCCCTTCTTCGTCGCCTACTTGCGGGAGAATCGCTTCGTGGTGGATGGGTCAGCCGATGGCTCATTGGATCGCGTGGAGATGGTGCGAGACGCCGCTCCCACCACTTCCGCTCCACCCCGCGCGCTATCCGCCCCGGAGACGATCCATTTTTCCGTCACCGGTCGCTGTGATCAAGCCTGCGAGGGCTGCTTCTACTCCGCCCGCCCTGGCTCCGAAGTGACGCCGAATGACGCACCATTCGAGCTCTTCGAGCGTGTGACGCGACAAGCGGCGGAAGCCCGCGTCCTCCAGATGGCGCTGGGCGGAGGGGAACCGCTGCTCCATCCCCGCTTCGTCGAGATGGTGCGCCTGGCGCGTCAAAGCGGCATAGTCCCCAACCTGACTACCAACGGGAATCTCCTGACGGTCGAGTTGGCGCACGCCTTGAAGGAAGCGGGGCTGGGCCAGGCTCAAATATCGCTCAACGGCGCATCGGAGGAGAGCAACGCCGCTACACGCCCCAATTTCAACCAGGCTATGGCGGCCATGGAGGCCTGCAAAAGCGCCGATCTGCTCTTCGGCATCAACTTCCTCGTCACCCGCTCCAGCATGCCGGAACTGGAAGCCGTCATTCGGCTGGGGCGGCGGATGGGAGCGGAATCGGTCAACCTGCTGCGCCCTAAGCCGCCCACCACAGACGGCGCCTGGCTGGAACACGAGTCTCCCTCCGCCTCCGACTACGGGCGCGTCCGCCGCATCCTCCGAAATGCAACCCGCGCCGCTTCGCGCACTTCGCAATCCAAGCTTCGCGTCACGGTCGATGCCTCGCTCACCTTCCTGCTCACCGACCGCTCCCCCCAGGCCCTTTACCGCGCCGGAGTGTGGGGATGCTCGGCCGCTCGCAGATTCGTCACCGTGACGCAAGACGGCGACGTGCTCCCTTGCAGCCACGTGCGCTGGTCAGATGTGGGCGATGGCGACGTGATGGGCGCATGGCAAGAGTCGGAGATTTTCGCCCACTTCCGCGCCCTGGAGGAGACCGCACGCGGGCCGTGTCGCGCCTGCGACTACCTCAACATATGTCGGGGCTGCCCATCCGTGGTGATGGCCTTCGGCGGCGAGTTCGGCGACAGCGACCCACATTGCCCCAACCAGCACAAATCCTAACCCAGCAAACCAGAGGCAGCTCCCACGCCGCCCGCCCCGTAGATCAAAAACGCGGGCGTGGGAGCCTGCTCTGCTAATCTTGCCCGCTCTGCTGATCAAGAACGACGGAGGTTTTCATGCGCATTCGCTCGATCACCATCGGTGCCGACTTGCACCATCCACTAGAATTAGAAGTAGCCCGTTTCGAGATGTTCGCGCGTTTCCAAAGAGAAGCTCGCGCCATCTTCGAGGAATCGGGGTTAGAGGTCCAAACCGTGCGGCTGGCGACACAGCCCTTCCCGGAAATTTTGCACCGTGAGGGGCCAAGCGGCGCGACCACCTTCGCCCGCGGGCTGGAGAAGCTCTGTCAAACACACGGCATCGACTACTGCTCCATCGGCCCCGTCGTGGCGACGCACACCGAGGCTGATCTGGCATACATCGAGGCCATACCGGAGGTCATCCGGCAGACGGAGATGGGCTTCGCCTCCGTGCTGGTAGCCTCGAACTCCGAGGCGGGCGCAATTGGCATCAACCTGGCGGCTATTCAGAAAGCGGCCGAGGTTATAGTCGAGATTGCCCACTCGACGCCGCAGGGCTTCGGCAACTTGCGCCTCGCTATACTGGCAAACTGTGAGGCCGGATCTCCCTTCTTCCCGGTCGCCTTCCATCAAGGGCCAGAGACGCGCTTCTCCATCGCCACCGAGGCCGCCGATCTGGCGGTGGACGCCTTCGAGCGGGCCGGGAGCCTGGAGGAAGCGCACTCCAATTTGCGCACGGCGATAGAGGAGACCGCCCACACCATCGAGCAAGTCGGTGAGAAGCTAGAGTCGGCCTTCGACTTTCGCTTCGGCGGGATCGATTTCTCCCTCGCGCCCTACCCGGAGACAGAGCGCAGCATCGGGCACGCCATCGAGAGGCTCGGTGTGGAGCGCTTCGGAGGCAGCGCCACGCTCTTCGCCGTGGCCTTCATCAAAAGCGCCATAGAACAGGCCAGTTTCCCAAGCTGCGGCTTCTCCGGCGTGATGCTCCCCGTTCTGGAGGATCAGACGCTGGCCCAACGGAGCGCCGAGGATATATACACCCTGGATAGCCTGTTGCTCTACTCCACCGTGTGCGGCACCGGTCTGGACACGATCCCGCTGCCCGGCGACGTGACGGCCGATGAGGTGGCGGCGATTCTGCTCGACGTGGCCACACTCTCATTGGTGACCGACAAGCCGCTGACCGCGCGGCTGATGCCGATCCCGGGTAAAAAGGCGGGGGAGATGACGGACTTCGACTTTTCCTACTTCGCTAATGGCCGCGTTATGAAAAC
>CAZANJ010000291.1:0-4634 GCA_964486415.1 uncultured Anaerolineales bacterium | reverse complement strand
CATAGAACGTTCGGACCGGTTGCGTTCGTTGGTCTTGCTCACCAGGAATCGTGCGACGGAGGCCAGCAATTTTGAAGCCTCCGGTAGATTTGGCAATCCCCTTTGGAGCAAATTAACTATGGAAGGATTCTCACCGAGATATATTAGGTTGCAAATTAAGGACAATCAAAAACTATGCTAATACTATACAACGGTAAGATACACACGCAAGACGCTGACTTCCCTCAGGCTACAGCCATCGCTACCCGCGGTGGCCGTTTTTTGGCCGTGGGAAACGACGACGAGATTCGGCCCCTGGTCGGTCGCCACACCCGCGAGATCGACCTGGGCGGGCGATTGGTGTTGCCCGGGATGACCGACGCGCACTTTCACTATCGCGATTGGGCGCTCGGCCTGCGCCAGCTCACTTTGGCCGAAACGACCTCTCTGGAAGATCTGAAGGAACGCCTGGCGGAAAAAGCGCGTCAGACGCCAACCGGCGACTGGATCAAGGGCCAAGGCTGGAACGAGACCAACTGGCCCGATCAGCGTATGCCAACCCGCGCCGATCTGGACGAGGCCGCACCCAACCACCCCGTCATCCTCTGGCGCTGCGATCTACATCTGGCCGTGGTTAATTCCCGTGCGCTCCAGGAAGCGGGCATCACGGCCGACACCCCCAACCCGCCACAGGGCGTCATCGCGCATGACGAAGCGGGGGAACCGACCGGCGCATTGCGCGAACTGGCCATCAATCTGATGACCGAAATCATCCCGCCTCCCACCGAGGAGGAGACGGTCGAGGCTATGCGCGAAGGATTCCCGATCCTCCATCGCCTAGGATTGACGGGCGTCCACGACTACCGCATCATGGGCGGCGAGGATGGCCCCCCCGCTTTCCACGCTTACCAAACGCTGCAAAAATCGGACTGGTTGGAACTGCGCATGTGGATGAACATCCCCGGCGAGCGCCTAGACGAGGCCATCGCGCTGGGGCTGCGCACCGGGTTCGGCGACAATTATTTGCGCGTCGGACACGTCAAGCTCTTCTCCGACGGCGGGCAAGGAGCGCGAACGGCCTGGATGCTGGAGCCCTACGAGGACACAGGCGAGTGCGGCATGCCGCTCACACCGATGGATGAGATCAGCGAGGCTATACGAAAATCAGACCGGGCGGGACTGGCAGTCGCCATCCACGCCATCGGCGACCGAGCCAACCGGGAGCTGATCAATGTCTTCGAGCAACTTCCCACACAAGGAGCCACGGGCGGCACTAATGCGCTTCATCGCATCGAGCACGTACAGATGATCCGCCCAGAGGATGTGGAGCGGCTGGCCCAGTTGGAAGTCGTGGCCTCGGTGCAGCCCATCCACGCCACCGACGACATCCCCATGATCGAGGCATCGGTAGGAGCACGCGGGCGCTTCGCCTACCCCTTCCGGGATATGCTGGACGCAGGGGTGAAGCTGGCCTTCGGTTCCGATTGTCCGGTGGCCGACCCCAACCCCTTGAAGGGAATTCAAGCCGCTGTCACACGCCAACGGATCAGCGGAGATCCACCCGGCGGGTGGTATCCGGAACAACGTCTAAGCGTGGCCGAGGCGGTCTGGGGATTCACGATGGGGCCGGCGGTGGTCAGTGGGCAAGAAGCGAAACTGGGCAGTATCACGCCCGGCAAGCTAGCCGACTGCGTTGTGCTCGACCGCGATATCTTCGAGCTCGAAAAGACCGCGCCGACGGAGATCGCCCAAGCAAAGGCAGCACTGACCGTCTTCGACGGTCGTGTGGTGCATGATGAATTGTAAGGAAAGAGTAGAATCTCGATTATTGGGGGCGCTTGAGAGCCCCCAACTTTTCGAGAAGAATGGATGAATGATAGTAGGGTAGGTTTCCATACCTGCCGCACTTGTGTAGGGTAGCAAGGAATGATGAAAGGAGTTACGTATAGATGAACACGCGCATCGGAGTTCGCCTCGAAGATAAAAGCCAGTGGGAGCGCCGCACGCCGGTGACTCCCGAAGATGCTGAGAAACTCAAGGAGGAACATGGCATAGAGGTCTGCGTGCAACCCTCCCCCATTCGCGCCTTCTCGGAAGAGGAGTTCGAAAAGGCGGGAGCCAGCGTGAAAGAGGACCTCTCCTCTTGCCCCATCATCTTCGCGGTCAAAGAGATGCCCGAAGATTTCTTCGAGCCCCAGAAGACCTATGTCTTCTTCGCCCACGTGATTAAGGGGCAACCGTACAATATGCCAATGCTCCAGAAAATGATGGATCTGGGATGCACGCTGATCGACTACGAGAAAGTCACCGACGAAAAGGGACGGCGCTTGATATTCTTCGGATGGCACGCCGGCGTCGTCGGGATGATCGAATCACTCTGGGCCTTGGGTAAACGCCTGGATTGGGAGGGCATTCCCAATCCTTTCAGCCGATTGCAGAACACCTACAAGTATGATGGCCTGGAGGAGGTCAAGGCGGAACTGGCCGAGATCGGCGAGGAAATCAAGAGCCAGGGGCTGCCCGAAGAAGTAGCACCATTGATCTGCGGAATCGCGGGATATGGCAACGTCGCACGCGGCACTTGGGACATCCTCGACCTGCTGCCCATCAAGGAGATAGAGCCCAGCGAGGTCGCCGCCGTGGCGGAAGGTTCGGATTATGACTCACACGTCATCTACAAAGTGGTGTTCAAGGAAGAGCACACGATAGAGCCCATCTCTCCCGAAGATGAGTTCGAGCTGCAAGATTATTATGATCATCCGGAGAAATATCGCGGCACATTCGAGAACTGCGTGCCCTACTTGACGATGATCATGAACTGCATTTACTGGGAGGAGAAATATCCCCGGCTGGTCAGCAAGGAATATCTCAAGCAGCTATACAGCGAGGGCAAGCCGCGCCTGCGGGTTATCGGTGACATCAGTTGCGACATTGACGGCGCCATAGAGTGTACCGTCCGCTCCACCAAGGTGGACAAGCCGGTCTTCGTCTATAACCCCTTCACCGGTGAGGTCACCGATGGCTACGAGGGCGAGGGGCCGGTGGTGATGGCTGTGGATATTCTGCCCAGCGAGCTGCCCCGCGAGGCGTCGGTCGACTTCAGCGCAGTGCTCCGAGAGTTCATCCCGGAGATCGCCAAGACGGATTACTCAGTGGATTTCGAAGATCTGGACCTCCCGCCGGAGATCAAACGGGCCGTCATTGTCCACAAAGGTGAACTGACGCCCGAATACCGCTACATTGAAGAATTTCTTGAATAGTAGAAGCATACAAAAGAAACAAGGAGATAGTATAGATGAAGAAGATTCTCGTACTTGGCGCCGGATTGGTGGCCGGCGCCCACACACGCTACTTATTGGAACACGGCTTTCACGTCACAGTGGCAAGCCGCACGGTCAGCAAAGCGGAGGCTATCGTCGAGGGATATGATAACGGCGCGGCTGTGCAGCTAAATGTGAAGAACGACGAAGAGCTGGAGAACCTGATCAGCCAGTGTGATCTGGCCGTCAGCCTCCTGCCCTACGCCTACCACCCCAAGGTCGCCCGCTTCTGCATCAAGCATGGCAAGCATATGGCTACCACGTCCTACGTCAAGAAGGCGATGACCCAGTTGGACGAAGCCGCAAAGGAAGCCGGCGTCATCCTGCTGAATGAGTGTGGCGTGGACCCCGGCATCGATCACATGACCGCTATGAAGGTCATCCACCACGTCCAAAGCGAAGGCGGAAAGATCACCAGCTTCATCTCCTGGTGCGGAGGGCTGCCCGCGCTGGAAGCCAATACCAACCCCTTCGGCTACAAGTTCTCCTGGAGCCCCAAAGGTGTGCTCCTGGCGAGCAAGAACTCGGCCCACTACTTGAGGGATGGGGAAGAGGTTTTCATCCCCGGCGAGGAACTGTTCGACCAATACTGGATCGTGCCCGTCGAAGTAGAGGGCGAGATGATAGATTTTGAGGGCTACCCCAACCGGGACAGCTTACCCTACATGGAGACCTACGGCATCCAGCCGAGCGAGGCGATGTTCCGCGGCACGCTGCGCAACGAGGGTTGGTGCTCCACGATGAAGAAGATGGTAGAGCTAGGGGTGCTAGACGAAGAAGAATGGGATGATCTCACCGATATGACCTTCGCCGATTTCACGGCCGAGCTAATAGGCAGCGAGGGCGAGGATCTAAGGCAGGAATTGGCTGACTATCTGGAGCTTGACGAGGACTCGCAAATCATCGACAATATGGAATGGCTGGGCCTCTTGAGCGACGATCTGTTGCCGCTGGATAAAGGGGCACCCATCGATGTTCTCACCGCCCGCATGCTGGAGAAGATGCAGTATGAAGAGGGCGAGCGGGATATGCTGATCTTGAAACATGAATTCGTGGCCGAATATCCAGATCACAAAGAGGAAATCACCTCCACGATGGTCGACTTCGGGATCCCCCACGGCGACACATCGATGTCCCGCACTGTGGGATTGCCCGTAGCTGTCGGGGTCAAGCTGATCCTGCAAGGCGAGGTCAAACTGACCGGCGTGCAAACGCCCGTGGTGCCCGAACTATACGAACCGATCTTGGCTGAACTGGAAGAACTCGGCATACATTTTACCGAGTCAGTAAGTCGGTAGATTGGTATACTGGTAGATTGGTATACTGGTAGATTGG
>CAZANJ010000290.1:0-4635 GCA_964486415.1 uncultured Anaerolineales bacterium | reverse complement strand
GATCCAGAGCTAAACCCGCCGGATTTGGCAATCCGGCGGAAGCGGCGCAAGTAAGTTATTTATTTCCAAGCCCCTAATAGCCCTCACAGCTACGTTGATAAGAAGACCAAGACAGAAGCAGGGGAGTCTATATGGCAAAACGCAAGAACAGAGTACGCATCTCCGGGGTGGTCAAGGCCGCGCGACTGGCACGAGAAGAGCTCGCAGTCGGCATTCCACCTGAGGAGGTCGAGCGCTTCCGCGATTGGATTCGCTCCAGTGTAAAGCAGATAGAGACCATCTGTCGGAAAAACCGGATGAGACCCAAGGACCTGCCCACACCCTCATACCGGGCCTACCGATTCCTCAAGGGAATAGACCTGAATAATCTCCCAGAGCGCGAGGGCCCCGCTCCCGAAGCGCCCAGGACGATCCACATTTCGGGCCTCATCGCTTTGCAGAACGATATTAACGAACGCATGGCCCGATGGGCTGAATCTGAGCGAGCTGCGCCCACCGAGGACCATCCTCGTGTGCAGGCGCTCATGGAACGACTGACCGCCAATGTAGAACGGATCGAGGAACTGGCACAGGAAGCGGGCGCCACGCCGGGGCACCTGCCCACCCGCTCCCAACGCGCCTATCAGTGGCTCAAGTTCCTGAGCGACCCCATCACGCTAGTGTCCCACCTGGAGACATTGCGTGCCTTGCAAGACGCCTGCCAGAACACACCTTGCCGTAAGAAAGCCCCCCGCGCCATCCGCAAAGCGCCGGTGAAGATCGCTTTCACCTACGCCTCCTATCTCTACAAAGTTCAAGCGGTAGATGACATCCTGGAGATAAAGTTGCATGAGGGTTTCATAAGCGCACCCTCAGATGTGCTGCAGGGATTGGCGTGCGTTTTCTTCTCTCGCGCTCGGGACGCTGAATGGGATAGGGTGAGAACCTATGCGGCTAGTGAGGATTTCATAGAGGTGGTGACGGCACTGGAGATGACAACGGCCGAGGTCGACAACCGCACACAAGGACGATACTTCGACCTCGAGGCTGTCTTCGAGCGGGTCAACCAAACCTATTTCGGGGGCGAACTCGACCATCCTCGGCTGACTTGGAACACGAGGATCACCCAGGTCAAGATGGGACACTACGACCCTCTCCGCGACACGGTGATGCTGAGCGTGACCCTGGATACGCCCGATGTGCCAGACTGCGTCGTGGACTATGTGATGTACCACGAACTGCTACACAAGAAGATAGGCAAGCAAATGGTCAATGGGCGTCATTACGCCCACACACCGGCCTTCCGCGAGGCGGAGCGGGCATTTGCGCATTACGAGGAAGCCCAGGCATTCCTCAATAAAGCTACGAGTGAGGGATAGCCACCGACAGGCGAAGGAGTTATTATGAAAGACAAAGATCAAAAACCAACCATCGAGGTAGAACGCCGCCGCCCCGGCAGCACTCAATCAGAGCAGCGTGAACGAGCAGAGGCGCCAGCCCGACAGCGCGAAGGTAGCTCACCCAGTGGTTCTCCAGGCACTCCATCTCCCCCAGGCATAGAAAACTTGTTCCGCTCACCTATTGGCATCATACTTGTGGTTTTGTTGCTAATCTGCGGCTTGCCCACCTACTTCCTGCTGGGGGGACAGATTTCTCTAGAAGATACCAACAATTATGACTATCAAGAGGAAGCAACGCATCCCGCGGCAGTCGAGGAGGTTGAACCTACACCCACTCGCCGCCCCACGCTGCCGCCATCCTCTGCTGAAGATGGACAAACATGGACCGTTATGCTGTACCAGGACGCGGATGACAAGATTCTGGAGCGGGATATTTTCGTTGACCTGAACGAAGCGGAGAGGGTCGGCTCCAGCAACAATGTTCAGATTATGGCCCAAATCGACCGCTACCAGGGCGGCTTTAGCGGCGATGGGAACTGGGCCAGCGCTCGGCGCTACTTTGTGCGTCAGGATGACGACTTGGACACTATCGGGTCAGATATGGTGATGGATTTGGGCGAAGTCAATATGGCTAATGAGGAGACCCTGGTTGATTTCGCAACCTGGACAATTGAGAATTACCCGGCGGATAAATATCTGCTCATCCTCAGCGATCACGGCATGGGCTGGCCGGGCGGGTGGAGCGATGCCACTGCTACCATGCACAGCGGGCGGTTGCCGCTCCAGAAGATGCTGGGAGATCACCTCTACCTGAACGAGTTGGACCGGGCTTTGGAAAGAATCCGATCCCAGACTGGAATTGACCGGTTTGAGATGATTGGCATGGATGCTTGCTTGATGGGACATGTTGAAGTGATGAGTGCCCTGGCCCCGCACGCCAGGTATGCGGTTTTTTCACAAGAAACGGAACCGGCTTTGGGTTGGGCCTATACCGCCTTCCTGAGCGAACTGCGCAAAAATCCTGAGCTTACAGGGGCGCAACTCGGACAATTGATCGTGGATAGTTACATCGTGGATGATCAGCGCATCGTGGATGATTCGGCACGGGCCGAGCTGGTCGGGCGCGGGTCACTCTTGGGGACTTTATTTGGCGTCACCGGTCCGCCATCCGCCGCGCAGGTTGCACGCCAGATGGGCCAAAATATCACCTTGACCACCGTTGACTTGCAAGCTATGCCGGAACTGATGAACAGCCTGAACGATTTTACCGCCGCGTTGCAGGAAGATAACCAACGAAATGTAGCCCAGGCCCGCAGCTATGCGCAATCCTTCACCAGTATCTTTGGCAAGGATGTACCACCGGCCTATATCGACCTGGGGAGCTTTGCTGAACTGGTGGCGCGCTCCGGCACAAATCAGGTGGCTGACGCAGCGGCCCGTCTTCAGGCCACCTTGCAGCAGGTTGTCGTTGCAGAGAAACACGGTGAGCGCACAGCCGGAGCAACCGGGGTATCGGTTTACTTCCCCAACTCACAGCTCTACTCATCATCGGCGGCCGGGCCGGAATCATATACCGGAATAGCCGAGCGCTTTGCCTCCGAGTCGCTGTGGGACGATTTCCTGGCCTTCCATTACACCGGCGACACATTCGATGCCCAGCGCGGGCGAGTGGCAGTCCCACCAGCCGACACAGCCCTGCGCTCTCCTGTCGCAGGTGGTATCCAGGTCTCCGACATCAGCGCTTCGGCGACGGAAGTAGCGCCGGGAGAGAGCGTCCGCTTGAGTGTGGATATCGAGGGTGAAAACCTTGGCTATGTCAAGCTCCTGGTGGGTTACCTGGATCAAAATGCCAATTCGGTTTACCTGGCCGACAGTGATTACCTTGCCAGCCCGGATACCCGCAAAGCAGGTGGGGTTTATTACCCCGATTGGGGCGTCGAATCTTTCACCATGGCCTTTAACTGGGAGCCGATTGTATACGCCATTGATGATGGGAGAAGTCGCTATCCCGCCTTGTTTACGCCCGAAACCTATGGCGTATCGAGCGAACAGGCAGTTTACACGGTGGAAGGTATTTATACCTTTGCCGACTCCGGCGATCAGCGCAAAGCTCGGCTGTACTTTGTCAACGGCGAGTTGCAGCAGGTCTTTGGATTTACGGGTGAAGATGTCGCCGGTGCACCGCGTGAGATCATACCTCAGCCGGGTGATACCTTTACGCTCCTGGAGAAATGGATGGATTTGGATGACCAGGGAAACGTGGTGCGGACAGTCTATCAGGAAGGAGAGAGCTTGATCTTCAGCGACCGTATGTTCGCCTGGAAGGTGCTCGATGCCGCGGCGGGGCCGTATGTCGTGGGCTTTATTGTCGAAGACCTGGACGGGAATAGCCAAGTGGCATTTCAACCCATCACGGTGCGCTGAGCTCAAGCCATCTGTGACTTCTAAATAATACTGGATAAGACCCCAGGTTTTTGTGAAAAACCTGGGGTCTTGGCTTTAACCTAATGTTCCCCCGAAAAGTTGTACCGCTTGAGGGTGTGTTTATTGTGATCCTCTGAAAGCGCCCCCCCCCCTCGACGGTTGTAGGATTTCATAATTTTTGAGACTGGGAGGTCCATTGGAGGCCCTTATTTCACAGTTTTTGAGACTGCTATTTCAGATATTTTGAGACTACCCTATTCGGGGTTGTGGGCGGGGAAATTTGGTGTATAATAGCCTATAACCTTGATTATAGGCCATCCAAAAGGAGCTCCAAATGTCCACCCAAAACCCGCCCCGGGCGACGCGACGTCGCCCAAGCACTCTCTCAACCCCCAAAAGCCCCACCCTCACCGACGCCGCGCCAGCCTTGATCGAGCAGTGGCTGGCCTGGAAGCGGGCCGACGGCGCCAGCGCCAACACCATCCAGACCTACCACCGCTCCATCGAGTGCTTTGTGGATTGGCTGCGCGAGAGCGGCCACGCCGGCACCGTCACACCCCGCGTCGTCCTGGCCTTCAAGGGCGACCTGGCCCAGCGCTACAGCGTGCAGACCGTCAACCTGCGCCTCTCAGCAGTGCGCTCCTTCTACCGCTGGATGGTGATCACCGAGCGCCTCGCCACCTCACCGGCCGAGAGCATCAGCGGCCTGAAGCGCCCCAATTCCCGCCAGCACAAGCGGGACGAGCTGACCAGCCAGGAGGTGACGGCGGTGCTGGACGCTTGCAGGGCCGACCAGAGCCTGGCCGGGGTGAGGGATCGTGCGATGCTGACG
>CAZANJ010000289.1:0-4636 GCA_964486415.1 uncultured Anaerolineales bacterium | reverse complement strand
AAAAGCTCTCAAAAGACGCTGGGTTACAAACCCAGCTTGAGCGGGCTGAGTAGATGCTCACCACTTAAATATGATCAAGCCCCGGTATTCGCCGGGGCTCGATTTTTCACACCACAGACACAAACTTCGCCTTATCCCTGCAAGACATCCAGAAGCATAGGCGCTACCTCCTGCGGCTCCGCTTCCAGGCACAGATCGGCGATTTCAAAAATAGGCGCGGCGGGGTCAGGATGGACGGCGACGATGAACTTCGCGCCTTCGATAGCCGCGTCGTGGAAGGTGTCGCCGCGAATGCCCAGCGCCAGATAGACATCCGGAGCGACGGTCGTGCCGCGCACGTCGATAAGCTGCTCGACGTCGATCAGGCCCGCGTCCCAGGCGCCCCGGTCACCGGCCACCTGCGCGTCCAGCGTCTGGGCCAGTTGCTCCACCAGCCCAAAATCGCCCACTTGCCGGCCGGCGGCCACGATCACGGGAGCCTCCGAGAGCGGCGTCGTCAGCGGCTGGAAGTCCTCGGCGGGGCCGAGTTTACGCACCAGCGGCTCCACCACCTCGACCTCCAGGATAGTCGGTTCGCCCTCCCGGTACTCGTCGATGAAGGGCATGGGAAAAGCGCCAGGTTCGACGGTCAGGAACTGGGGCTGCGATTCGGGAGCGTTTCCGGCTGCTTCGGCAGAGCGGCAGGTCACGACCTTGAAATATTCGCCGCCATAGATGGGGAAAGCGGCACGCGCCGCCCGGCTGCTCTCGTCAAGACCGACCGCCGTGACGTGCTCGATCAATCCGCCGCCCATCCGCTGGGCCAGTCTGGGAGCCAGCGCCTGTCCCATCTCGGTCGCCCCCAGGAGCACGATCTCCGGCTGCTCCTCAGCGAACAGCTCGGCCAAAACCTCCAGGTAAGGCTCCAGTGCAAAAGAGGCCAGCGCGGGATGGTCGGCCACGCGTACGCCGTCGGCCCCGACCTGGTAGAGTGATTGGGCCAGCTCGGTCACTCCATCGCCCAGCAGCACGCCGTAGACGTAGGCCCCCAGTGAATCGGCCAGGTTGCGGGCTGCGCCCACGGCCTCCAGCGTCACCGGCGCGATTGCGGCCTCCGCACCATCCAGTAAGTCGGCGACGACCCAAACTCCGCCACCGCCCACGGCCTCCTCGGAGATTTCCCCCTGTTGCGCCATCAACAAGTCAAGATATGATGCGTCCATATGCGTCCTCCTGTACGTAAAAATGTGAAACGTAAAAACGTGAAACGGAGGTAACTACTCAGACACCTGCTCAGAGGGGGTTTGCAACACCCGATTTGGTACGTAAGCAATCAATTTGCCAATCATAGCACACAAAACCGTCGAAAGTCGCCGGGTTACAAACCCGGCTTGAGCAAGGGCTGGGTAGTTACAAACGGAGAATTATCCTATCCGCGCAGCCGCTGCCGGAGCGCTTGGGCTACAACCTCGGCCATCTCCTCTGGCGAGCCATCGACGCGCTCTCCGCGCTCTCTCTCCGGTGGGAAATCTTTGCCGCGCTCCTCGATGAGCGGCGCGAGTGTACCCGGCTCTACCAGTTCTGCCACATTCCAGGCCTCCAAGGCCGCCGCCATCTCGCCCTCGCCACGATAGACGTTGATCAGCCGCGCGCCGTCGGGGTAGCGCGGTTCGAGCGCACCGGGCGCGACGGTGACCACCGCCGGCAGATCGGCTTCGAGCTTGACATATTCGCCACCAGCTTGCCCGACCGCCTGCACTTCGCCGTCGGACACTTCAACGGCCAACACATCGGTGAGCTGAGGCCAGCCCAGCGCTTCCGCCAACCGCAACCCCATCTGGCTCTGACCGGTGTCCAGTGTCAAGGCCCCGGCGATGATCAGATCGGCGCCGCCCAGTTTACGGATAGTCTCTTCGAGCACATTCACCATCGCGGCCTCGTCCGCGGCCTTGAAGCCCTCGCCGGTCAAGTAGATGGCACGGTCGGCCCCCATCGACAAGCCACGTTTCAGTGTATCGTCGTCCGGCTCCGGTCGCCCGGAGAGGGCCACGACCTCCGCGCCAGTGGCGTCCTTGATGCGCAACGCGGCCTCCAGCGCGCAGTGGTCGGCCGGCTGGATGATGTACTCTTCACGGTTGACGAAAATACGCCCCAGCCGTCTGTGGAAGACAAGGCCGGCCGGGTCGAGAACTCTTCTGAGTGGAACGATTATTCGCATAGTTCACTCCTCCTGGTTTCCTCGTTATGGGCTGATCCTGACGCCGTGCTCGCGGAAGACACGCGAGGCGATGACGATGCGCTGAATCTCGTTGGTGCCCTCGAAGATCTCGGCGATGCGAGCGTCCCGGAAAGCACGCTCAAGGGGAAAATCGCGCGTGTAGCCCAGCCCGCCGTGTATCTGTAAGGCCGTATTGATGGCCCGCGAGGCGGCCTCCGATCCATAGAGTTTGCACATCGCCGCCAGCCGGGTGAAGGGCTGCCCGGTGTCCACCAGCCAGGCCACACGGTAGACTAGACTGCGCAGCAACTCGACCTCAGTGGCCATATCGGCGATCATCCATTGCACCGACTGTTTCTGGGCCAACTCGACGCCGAACTGTTTGCGGGTCTTGGCCCAATGAACGGACCAGTCCAAGGCCGCCTGTGCGCCACCCAAACAGGCCGCGCCCAGCGTCAGCCGCCCCATGTCGAGCGATTTCATAAAGGTGACGAAGCCCTCGCCGACCTTACCGAGCACGTTCTCGTGAGGAACGCGGAGCTCCTCGAGGACCAGTTCCGCCGTGCTGGTACCCCGGATGCCCATCTTGTCTTCCTCACGGGCCACCTTAAAGCCCTCCCAGTCGGTCTCGACGATGAAGGCCGTGATACCGCCTCTGGCACCCAAGGTGGGATCGGTCACCGCCAGCACAGTTATGATGTCGGCATAACCACCGTTGGTGATGAAAATTTTGCCGCCGTCCAGAATCCAGGAATCGCCCTCGCGGACGGCGCGGGTGCGAATGGCGGCGGCGTCCGAGCCGGCGTCGGGCTCCGTGAGACCGAAGGCGGCGAATTTCTCTCCACGCGCCAGCGGCACGAGGTACTTTTGCTTCTGTTCTTCGGTGCCATCCAGGCAAACGGCCATCGCACCGATGCCGATGTGGGCGCCGACGTTCGTCGCGGTTGAGGTGCAGATGCGCCCCAGTTCCTCCATCAGGATGCAATAGCCAGCCTCGCCGGCCCCCATCCCGCCGTATTCTTGCGGGAAACAGACGCCCAAGAGGCCAATCTCACCGAGCTTGCGCATCAAGTCCATCGGCGGGCGATGCTCGCGGTCGATCTCAGCAGCGATGGGCGCCACTTCCTTCTCGGCAAACTCTCGAATCAGCCGGCGCAGCGCTACGTGTTCAGGGGAAAACGTGAAATCCATAACTCCCTCCTGGTCGGTGTGTTGGTATGTTGTTCCTTCTACCAATCCACCATGATCAAGGTGTGATATCCATGTCCCACTTGGAGAAGACATCCTGTGCGATGCGAACATTGTGCAACTCGGTCGGCCCGCCGATGATGCCCAAGGCGCGGGCGTCACGATACTTGCGGGCCATTGGATAGTCCTCCATGTAGCCGTAGCCGCCCATCACCTGCACCATGCTGTTGGTCACGCTGCGGGCGACGCGAGCGCCGAAGACCTTGACGACGGAAGCTTCGAAACTCCCCTCCTCCCCCCGATCAAGCTGCCAGGCGCCGTGATAAGTCAGATAACGCAGCGCCTCGACCTCGGTCATCGCTCCGGCTACAAATTCCTGGATGGCCTGTTTCTGGGCGATGGTGACATCGAACTGAACGCGCTCAGTGGCGAACTGGGCCGCCACGTCGATGCTCTCCGCGGACACGCCTAGCCCAGCTGCGCCCAACGTGATCGCCATACGGTTCTGTGCCCGCTGCGCGATCTCCCAGCCAGCCCCCTCATCGCCAAGACGGTTGGCGGCGGGGATGCGGCAGTCCTCAAGATAGAGCGTGTTGAAGTGCATGCTGCGCAGGCCCAGCGTCGGCTCGCGATAGCCCACCGTCAAGCCGGGCGCATCCTTGGGGATCAAGAAGGCCGTGATGCCCACCGGTGCCTGGGCGAAGACGAGAAACAGCCCGGCGACATCTCCGTTGGCGACCCAGGTCTTGACGCCGTTGAGCACATACACATCGTCCTCTAAGACCGCGCTTGTCTGGAGCGCTTTCTGGTCGCTACCGGCCTCCGGTTCGGTGAGCGCGAATGCTCCAAGGCGAATGCCGGAGCGCCCCGCCTCGCCGGTCGCCAACAGTGGAAGCCACTCCTCCTTCTGCTCATCGGTGCCATATTCGAGCACCGCCATCGCCGTCAAGCTGATGTGGGTGCCCAAGGTCAGCGCAGCGGACATGCAATCCCGCGCCAGCGCTTCGATGAGCAGCGCATAACTGACAAAGTCCAGCTCCGCGCCGAAATACTCCTCGGGCAGTGTGGCTCCCAGAAAGCCCTGGCGGGCTGCCTTTTGCAAAACGCTCACAGGCAGCGTTTCCTCGTGATCAATCTCCTCCGCGATCGGCGCCAGCTCATTGGTGGAAAAATCCCGGAACATACTGCGGAACATTTCCTGTTCTTCGCTAAAGGTGAAGTCCATAGCTACCCCCGTGTTGGTGTGTTGGT
>CAZANJ010000288.1:0-4651 GCA_964486415.1 uncultured Anaerolineales bacterium | reverse complement strand
TGAATGAAGCAAGCTACTTTTGGACAAAATACTGTTCAAAAGAGGCCGGGTGACACACCCGGCTTGAGCGGCTGAGTAGATACCGCGGAGCTTCTATCTAGGCAGACGCGGGTGCTCCGTTAGCGGATTAGGTGACCAATGAGAGACGATTTTATGCGGCTTGAAAGGCTCTCCAAGAGCTTTCGAGAAGGACCACACACACGCTCTGTGCTGCGAGACGTGAATGCTGTCTTTGCCAAGGGCGAGTCGGTGGCCGTGGTAGGCCAAAGCGGTAGCGGCAAGAGCACGTTGCTGAACTTGATCAGCGGCATTGATGACGCCGACGGTGGCGCTATCTGGCTCGATGGTCAGAATCTAACCGCACTCGAAGAGCGACAGCGCACCCTCTTTCGTCGCCGTCACATCGGCTTCGTTTTTCAGTTCTTCAACTTGCTCCCTACGTTGACCGTGTGGGAGAATGTCATGCTTCCCCTGGAGCTCAACGGCATCAATGGCGCGGACGCTAGCCAGCGTGTGCAGTCTCTGCTCGATGCCGTGGGGCTGGGCGACCGTGGCGATACCTTCCCGGACCGGCTATCCGGCGGCGAGCAACAGCGCATCGCCATCGCTCGTGCTCTGGTCCACGATCCGCGCCTGGTGCTGGCCGACGAACCAACGGGCAACCTCGACGAAGATACGGGGTGCCAGGTCTTGAATCTGCTGGATCGCCTCACCCGGCAGGCGGGTAAGAATCTGGTCCTGGTCACGCACAGTCCAGACGCCGCTGCTTATGCTGACCGTATCCTCTACCTGCGCGACGGGAAGCTCGTCGATGCCTGAGAGCGCTATGGAAATTGGTCTATCCAGCTTCGCCCCACGCACGCTGTGGGCCCTGGGACGGCGTTACTTGATGCGTCACCTGTGGCAGAGCGTGCTGATGATTCTGGGCATCACGCTCGGTGTGGCCGTCGTCGTGGCCGTCGACCTGGCTAACGTCAGCGCTAGCCGGGCCTTCGATCTCAGCATCGACGCCGTCGCCGGACGGGCCACCCATCAGATCGTCGGCGGGCCACAGGGTCTGGACGAGGCACTCTACACTGACCTGCGGCGGGCGGGTGTGGCGCGCACATCGGCCCCCGTCGTCACCACCTACGCCACCTCGCCCCAACTGGGGGGCCAGGCGATGCAGCTTTTGGGCGTGGACCCCTTCGCCGAGCCGCCCTTTCGCAGCTACCTCTGGAGTGGAGAGCGGGCCTCGCTGGCCGAACTGACCGCTTTCCTGACCGAGCCGGGGGCGGTGCTGATCGCGGCCGAGGTCGCGGAACGGCATCAACTGGCGCCCGGCTCTAGCATAGAGCTGGATGTGGAGGGACGTCGACGGGAGGTCACCGTCGTCGGCCTCCTGGAGCCCGGCGATGACCTCAGCCGCCGCGCTATGTCCGGCATCATCCTGACCGACATCGCCACGGCGCAGGAGTTGACCGATCATCTGGGGCGCCTGGATCGTATTGACTTGATCCTGTCAGACCCAGAAAGCTTCGAGGAATCCCTTCCCCCTCTGCCGGAGGGCGTGCGGCTCCAGCCGGTGGAGACGCGCACCGCTGCCACCCGGCAGATGACTGCCGCCTTCCGCCTCAACTTGACCGCCCTCAGCCTCCTGGCCCTGATCGTGGGGATGTTCCTGATCTACAACACAATGACGTTCTCCGTGGTGCAGCGGCGCCCGCTCTTCGGCGTCTTGCGATGTCTGGGCGTCACGCGACGCGAGGTCTTCGTGCTGGTGCTGGGAGAAGCGCTGATCGTGGGCGCCGTCGGTGCGGCGTTGGGGTTGGCGCTGGGCGTGCTGATGGGCCAATCGGCCGTGCGGATGGTCACCCGCACCATCAACGACCTCTACTTCGTGCTCACCGTGCGCGACGTCGAGATACCGCTCATCAGCCTGGTCAAAGGAGCGCTCCTTGGCGTCGTCGCCACGGTGACCGCCGCAGCGCCTCCCGCCCGCGAAGCGGCCACCGTCTCGCCTCGATCGGCGCTCTCCCGCTCCGGCCTGGAGGCCAAGGTTCAGCGGGTGGCCATCGGCGCGGCCGTCGGCGGCTTGATCATAGTGCTGGCGGGCGTCGGTGCCCTGGCTCTGCCGACGCGCAGCTTGATCGTCAGCTTCGGCGGCACATTCCTGGTCGTGCTGGGCTTTGCCCTACTGACGCCCTCGGCCACCCAAGTCCTGATGGAGATCGTCAGGCCCATCTTGCAGCGCATCCTGGGCACCCTGGGGCGTATGGCGCCGCGCGACGTGAGCAACTCGCTCAGCCGCACCGCCATCGCCGTGGCCGCGCTGATGGTCGCGATGTCGGTCACCATCGGCATCAGCCTGATGATCGGCAGCTTCCGCCAGACCGTCATCGTCTGGCTGAACGACGCCTTGCAGGGCGACGTCGTCGTCTCGGGACCTAGCGTCTCCGGCTTGCAGGACGTCACGCCCCTCGATCCTGAGGCGGAGTCCATCGTCGCGCGGTACCCGGGCGTGGCGCGGGTGGATCTGCTGCGCTCGGTTACGGTGGGCTCGCTAGAGGGGCCGATCGATATCGAGGCCGGGAATAGCCCCGACTACGGCTACGGGCTGCGGTATCTGGCCTCCGCCGGTTCCCCGGAGGCCACCTGGGACGCCGTGCGCGAGGAGGGATCTGTGATCATCTCGGAGCCGCTGGCCAATCGCCTGGGCCTGTCACGGTCGGATGCACTCACGCTCTACACCGACGAGGGGCCGCGCACTTTTCCCATCGCCGGTATCTATTACGATTACGCCTCGACGCGGGGCACGGCGATTATGTCGCTGGCGGCCTACCGCGAGGCCTGGCGCGATGACACCGTGACCGCCCTGGTGGTGAAGTTGGAGCCCGACGCCGACCCCGATCGGGTGGCGCGGGAGCTGGAGGTTGATCTGGCGCCGGTGCAGCGGCTACTGGCCCGCCCCAACCAGGCGATTCGCCAGGCGGCGCTGGACATCTTCGACCGCACGTTCGCCATCACCGGCGCGTTGCAGTTGTTGGCGACGGTGGTGGCCTTCATCGGCGTGCTGAGCGCCCTGCTCGCGCTCCAACTGGAGAAGCAGCGTGAGTTTGGAGTGCTGCGGGCCGTCGGCCTGACCGTCCGCGAGTTGCGCGGCCTGATTCTGCTGGAGACCGGTTTGATGGGCGCGGTGGCGGGCCTGCTCTCGATGCCCGCCGGCCTCGCGCTGGCCATGATCTTGATCTATGTGATCAACAAGCGCTCGTTCGGCTGGACTTTGCAGATGTCGCTTGATCTTGTACCATTCTTGCAGGCGGTCATCGTCTCGCTGCTGGCGGCGCTTCTGGCTGGCGTCTACCCTGCGTTGCGGATGGGCAGGATAACGCCAGCCGACGCGCTGCGATTCGACTGAGCAAAGGCAAAAGTGCTTTCTACATCGCAAGGTAAGATGAAGAAGTCGACTAAAGTTCTAATCGGTGTTTTGATCGCGGCAGTTATCATCGCTGCGCTGCTGGGCGCACGAATCTTGCTCTGGCGTCGTGATGAACAGCGAGTGGGCTCGGCAGGCCAATTACAGCCCGTGATAGCGCCAGCGGGAGCGGCGACGGGATTCGCTAGCGCCGAGGGGCCGCGCCCACTCGACTTCCCCGCCGACTACGGCCCACATCCCGATTTCCAGACCGAGTGGTGGTACTACACCGGTAACCTGGCGACGGATACGGGGCGTCGGTTTGGTTATCAACTGACCTTCTTCCGTCGTGCGCTGACGCCGCCGCTGGAGCGTGAGGATCGCGCTTCGGACTGGGCCACCGAGCAAGTTTACATGGCTCACTTCGCGCTTACGGACGTGGCGGGGGAGCAACATTGGGCTTTCGAGCGCTTCAGCCGTGGCGCGGCCGGGCTGGCAGGGGCGGCGAATACGCCCTATCAAGTCTGGTTGGAGGATTGGCGCGTCGAGCAGGTGGGCGACGAACCCGGCGTGGTGCAAATGCAAGCCGCGCAGGATGGCCTCGCGCTTGATTTGCGCTTGATCGACCGCAAGGGGCCGATCTTGCAGGGCGACCGGGGCTACAGCCAGAAGGGACCCGATCCCGGCAACGCCTCATACTACTACAGCCAGACGCGGCTGGAGACATCGGGTGAGGTGACCGTGGGTGAGGATGCGTTCCAGGTGGAAGGCTGGAGCTGGATGGATCACGAGTTCAGCACCAGCGCGCTGGCGCCCGATCAAGCAGGCTGGGATTGGTTCGCGCTCCGGCTGGAAGACGGCAGCGACTTGATGTTCTTCCAGATCCGCAAGGCCGATGGCGAGATCGATCCCTTCTCCAGCGGCACGCTGATCGGCCCGGAGGGTGAGACCCGGCGTCTGACGCGAGATGATTTCACCATTGAGGTAGAAGGGACGTGGCGCAGTCCACGCTCCGGTGCCAGCTATCCCGCGCGATGGAGTGTCAGTGTTCCTGGCGCCGATCTAGTGCTGGCAATCGAGCCCTACCTCGCCGATCAGGAATTGAACCTCTCGTATGCCTATTGGGAGGGCGCGGTGCGGGTCGGGGGAGAGCGTGTGGGAGTGTCGATCACGGGCGAAGGCTACGTCGAATTGACGGGCTATGCTGGCTCGATGCAGGAGCAGTTTTAACTTAGCACCTGCAATTTAGCGATTCCA
>CAZANJ010000287.1:0-4674 GCA_964486415.1 uncultured Anaerolineales bacterium | reverse complement strand
CTGGATTTGGCAATCCAGGCCAGGGACTGTAATTTCCGATGGTTATCGGCCATTAACTGATGTTCCTGAGCCATCCGTCCGCCGGATCTGGCGATCCGGCTGGAGCGGCTGAGTATTAACCACCGAGGAAACAACATGCCCGATGAGAGATTCCGCTTCTCGACTTCCCTAGAAGTACGTTGGCGTGATCTGGATTCAATGGGACACGTCAACAACGCCGTTTACTTCACCTACCTGGAACAGGCTCGTGTTCACTACTTACACGAGTTAAGCATTCTTTCCAGCGTACCCTCTGATGTTGGCTTCATCATAGCCAGCGCCAGTTGTCAGTATAAATACCCCCTGAGTCTGGGAGAGCAAGTGACCATCTATGCCCGGGTGAGCGAGATGCGTAATTCCAGCTTCGTCTTCGATTATCTCATAGAAGGGAAAGCTGGAAAATTAGCCGCGACGGCCCGCACGGTGCAGGTGTGCTACGATTATGAAAACGGACATTCCATCTCAATACCCGACGACTGGCGCCAGGCCATCGTCGCATATGAACCAAAGCTGTAACTTAGATCCCTTTTAGGAGGCCTATCAATGACCACAGTGAAATCCTTGAAAGCAGAAGAGCTGTGCCAAAAGTGTGACCCGTCAGAATTCGAATTTGAAACCACCTCAGACCTGGAGGGTATAGGCGGGATCATCGGTCAAGAGCGAGCGGTTGGAGCTGTAAAATTTGGCATTGGCATCCAACGTGAAGGATATAACCTGTTCGCCCTGGGGCCTAGCGGCACGGGCAAACGGACGACCATCCGCCAGTTCCTCGACAGTAAGGCTGAAGAGGAACCGGTGCCCTCCGATTGGTGTTACGTCAATAACTTCGATGACCCGCACAAGCCCGTAACCCTGGAGCTCCCAGCCGGTCAAGGGGCAGAACTGCGCGAAGATATGAATCAATTGATTGAAGAGCTGCGCACAGCTATTCCGGCCGCCTTCGAAAGCGAGGATTACCAAACTCGCAAACAGGAACTGCAAGAGGAGTTCAAGGAGCAACAGGAGAAGGCCTTTAATGCGATCCAGGAAAGGGCTCAAGAGCGGGACATCGCGTTGATCCGCACCCCGGTTGGTCTGGCCTTCGCGCCCATCCAAGATGACGAGGTCATCAGCCCCGATGAGTTCCAGGAACTGCCAGAGGAGCAACAAGAGCAACTCAAAGAGGACATTGCAGAGCTCCAGGAACAGCTCCAGGATACGATGCGCCATGCGCGGCAGTGGGAGCGTAAGGCGCGGGAAAAGATGAAAGAGCTCGATCGCCAGGTCGCGATGTTCGCCACAGGTCATCGCATTGAGGAGCTTCAGGAAAAATACGCCGAATTCCAAGATGTGGTAAAGTATCTGAAAGCGGTGGAGAAGGATGTGGTAGAAAGCGTGGATGACTTCCGCCCAACTGAGGAGGATGAGCAAAAAGCCGTCTTGAGTATGATGGGACAGCGCGCCGGTAAAGTATCCCCCCTGTTCCGCCGCTATCAGGTCAATTTATTGATAGATCATAGCCAGTCTGAGGGAGCGCCGGTAATCTACGAGGAACATCCCACCTACAACAACATCATCGGACGCATCGAGCACATCTCCCAAATGGGAGCGCTGGTTACCGACTTCAACCTGATCAAGCCGGGCGCCTTGCATCGAGCCAATGGGGGATATCTCATCCTGGATGCACGCGAGCTTTTGACGCAGCCTTACTCCTGGGAAGGGCTCAAGCGAGTCCTGCGAGCCAAGGAGGTGCGCATCGAGTCGCTTAGCCAAGCGCTAAGCCTGGTCAGCACCGTCTCACTGGAACCGGAATCTATTCCCATGGATGTGAAAGTAGTGCTGATCGGCGAGCGCTTGCTCTACTACCTGCTTTATCAATATGACCCTGACTTCGGGGAGCTTTTCAAGGTCGAGGCCGATTTCAGCAGCAAGATGCCACGCTCGCCGGAAAACAATCAAGCATATGCGCGTCTCATCGCCACTATGGCCCGACGTGAAGATCTGATGCCCTTCGATCGAGGGGCCGTGGCGCGGATCATTGAGCACAACGCGCGCCTCGCCGGAGATTCAAAAAAGCTGTCCACTCACCTGTTGAGCACCGCTGACTTGTTGAGGGAGGCGGATTATTGGGCCAGAGAGGCGGGCAACGGAGCAGTGACCAGGGAGGACGTACAAAAGACCATCGACTCACAAATCCACAGAGCCGACCGGTTGCGTGATCGCATCCAAGAACAAATCGAGCGGGGCACGATCCTGATCGACACGGAGGGAGAGCATACGGGGCAAATAAACGGGCTTTCGGTGATCAGTATGGGCAACTACAGCTTCGCACAACCCAGCCGCATCACGGCCCGTGTCCGAATGGGCAAGGGCGAGATATTGGACATCGAACGCGAGGTCGATCTAGGCGGCCCGATTCACTCGAAGGGGGTCCTAATTCTCACCGGATTCCTCGGCGCCCATTATGCCGAGGAGCGCCCGCTATCACTCTCGGCTAGTCTGGTCTTCGAGCAGTCCTACGGCGGCGTGGATGGGGACAGCGCCTCACTGGGAGAGTTATGCGCCCTCCTTTCGGAACTGGCCGAGGTGCCGATCAAACAATCCTTGGCGGTGACCGGCTCCATCAACCAGCACGGCGCCGTGCAGCCCATCGGCGGGGTCAACGATAAGATTGAGGGCTTCTTCGATGTATGCAAAGCCCGAGGCCTGACCGGTGACCAGGGAGTGATCATCCCCGCCACCAACGTTCAGCACCTTATGCTGCGCGATGATGTCGTCGAGGCGGTCGCACAGGACCAATTCCACATCTACCCGGTGGAAACTGCGGATCAGGGACTTGAACTTTTGACGGGTAAGCCAGCCGGCGTCAGAGATGATGAAGGAAACTTCCCCGAAGGAAGCATCAATCAACTAGTCGAAGCCCGGTTGATCGCATTGGCAGAAAAACAACGCGCCTTCAGCGAAGGCTCCAAAGAAGAGGAAAATGAGAATGAGGGGAGCCAAGAAGAAGCAGAGAAAGAAGGCGAAGTATGAATAATCAGGAAGAAGAGTGGATGATCCGACGCATCTTGGTAGCGCTAGACGCCTCCCAGCACAGCTTGGAGGCATTGAAAGCGGCAGTCAACCTGGCCAGCAGCCTGGAGGCCGAGGTTTTGGAGGGGCTCTTCGTCGAGGATGTCAATCTGCTGAAGCTTGCAGGGTTATCGATAGCGCGTGAGGTAAGGTATCCCTTTAACGTAGCCGCGCGATTGGAACCGGCAAGAATGGAACGGCAGCTACGAGCACAGGCTACACAAGCACGTCAAGCCCTGGTGACAGCCTGTGAGCGGAAGCATATCAAATGGTCATTCCGGGTCGTGCGGGGCGAGGTGGCGCGGAAGGTGCTAGAGGCAGCGGAAGAAGCGGACCTGCTGAGCCTGGGAATGGCCAGCCGCCCTCTCTTTCGAAGATCGCAGGCCGGCTCCACGGCGCGAGCGGCAGCGATGGGCTCCTCCCGATCAGTGCTCATCATCCCTCAAGGCGCCGACATCCGCCCCCCCATCGTAGTAGCCCATGACGGTTCATCCTCCATGCAGCAAACAATTAAACTGGCCGCTCGCCTCGCTCAGCACGTGGGCGATTACTTATCGGTGCTGGTTCTTTCGAACGCACCGTCGACAAGTAAACAAATCCAGACCGAAATTTCCGAATGGCTGCAAGGTCAAGATATGATGATCCATTATCGCGAGCTGGTCGGTAGCGGAGTGCACTCCATAGTCGAAGCGGTGCGGACGGAGGGAAGCGGTGTATTGGTGCTCAAAGGCAGTATCCTGCCCAAGGAAGATATTCAGGTACTGCTCGACGAGGTAAACTGCCCAGTCATGCTGATACGTTAGAATCGGTGAGGCCAATCACAGAAAAAACCCCACTGCTTTGATATATCGCAGTGGGGTTTTCACTTTAAGGCAGGACGTTACTATTCCTCCGGTGCCTCTTGAGTCTCAGTTTTCGACTTCGGCTCCACGTCCAAGACTGTAGCGCTAGCAGGCTCAGCTTCCTGATGTGATTTGGGGGGCTCGATCATCGGCGGCTCAATATCCCCATGCATTGTAGTCTGTCCGCGCAGGTAAGCTCCTTCGTTAAGCAACAACGAGTTGATCGTCAAATCTCCCCAAACGCGGCCAGTCTCTAGTATCTCAACCATGTTGCCGCTGATGTCACCCTTCACTGCGCCGGAGATGGAGATGTTGTGAGCCTGGACGTCGGCGACAATCTTTGCACCCTCCCCGATGATCAAATTGCCGGTGATGTCGATGGAGCCCTCGACGACGCCATCGACGCGAGCGCCGCCATCAGATTGGATAACCCCTTGGAAATAGGCATTAGGGCCGATCACGGTTTCGATCTTCGAGGCAGTAGCGACTTGCTTCTTTTCGGCTTTTTCCTCTTTCTTTCCTCTTCCAAACATAAGGTTTTCCTCCTATTCTTTCATCGCTCAGAAATCGCGTGTTTAGGATGATACACCAGCATAGGGCTTTTGTCAATCATACTTTTCCCGTAGCTACTCAGACACCTGTTCAGAGGGGGCTGAAGTACAAACACAGCTTGAGCAAACTGAGCAGGCTAAACAGGAGAACAACCAATCCGGGTTTTCGAAGCGATTCAAAAATCGGCGGG
>CAZANJ010000286.1:0-4686 GCA_964486415.1 uncultured Anaerolineales bacterium | reverse complement strand
AATGACGAATGACGAATGGCAAGTTGCTCGCGGATTACGGGCGCGGTATCTTCGCCAGCACTTCCCACTCCAGGGCTTCCAGTTCCTCCGCCTCGCGGATGTAGGGGTCCAGGTAGTGCCAGAGGAAGGCCAGGCCGGCTCCGGCGAGGAGCGCTGTTGCGATTTTGATCGCCGGTCCCATCAATTGTGCTCGCAGGCTGGGCGGTAGCGAGGTCGGGATGGGCGCGTCCAGTTGTCGGAAGGCCGGCCCGACGCTTTCGATCTGGGGATAGTAGGCCGCGGCGTTCTCGGTCAGTTCGGCGCTGATCGCCTCGGCCATGGCGACGACCTGCTCCGCGTCGGGCCAGGTGAGATAGATGACCAGGATGGACTGAGCGTTGTCGGTGATGATGGCCCCTTGCACTCCACCGGCCGGGACATCGTGGCCGGAGGCCGCCATCCGTGCGGCGACCGCTTGCGCGAAGATACCGGTCTCGGCCGCGTCGGCCAGACCGTTGGCGATATACTCGGAGGTCAGCCAGGGATAGTAGCGGTCATAATCGACGCTCAATCCGGCCGGCTCGGTGCCCGCCGAGAAGCGCATTACCACGCGGTAGGTGGTGGTGGGCGGTGCATATGTGGCGACGATGTAGATCATCACCACGAGCGCGGGTGCGACGACGAGCCACCAGCGGCGGATCAGAATCTTCCAATAAGCCCGTAGTTCCATCTTTCCTCCAGCGATTATCAAAATGTTATCGTTTCCAGGAAGGTCATCAATTGGCGTTTGAAGACTTCTACATCGAAGCGCCGAGCGTTCTCCACGCACTCGCCGGGGTCCACCGTTTCCGCGTCGAAGGCGCTCACAGCGGCGGCCAGGGCCTCCGGTGTCTGCTCGCGGAAGAAGATGCCCGTCTGCCCCTCGACCACCGTGTCCAGCGCGCCGCCAGCGCCGTAGGCGATCACGGGGCGCCCGGCGGCCTGGGCTTGCACCGGCGTGATGCAGAAATCCTCCAGCCCCGGCAAGATGTAGGCCCGACAACGGGCGAACAGATCCGGCAGATCATCGTCGGGCACGCGACCCAGAAATGTGATGTTGGGGCTGGCCAGTGCCTGCAAAGTCTCCCGATCCCGCCCGGCGCCGGCGATGACCAGCGGCAAGTCCAGTTGGTTGAAGGCGCGCACCGCCAGATCGAGCCGCTTGTAGGGAATGAGGCGGGATACGATGAGGTAAAAGCTATCGCGCGTGGAGCTGGGCTGGAAGCGCGTCGTCTCCACCGGCGGGTGAATGATGACCGCTGCGCGGTTGTAGTAGCGGTGGATGCGAGCTTGCACTTCGTGGGAGATGGCGATGAAATGATCCACCCCCTGGGCGGCCCGATAATCCCAGCGGCGCAGCAGTGTGATGAGCGGGCGGAGCGCGAACTTGAGCAGATCGGGCAGCGCCTCGCGGGCAGCGTAAGCCTCGAAGTCCCAAACGTAGCGCGTGGGGGTCAGGCAATAGCAGACGTGGGTTGCGGAGCCGGTCTGCACGCTATGGCAAAAGCCAGACTTGTTGCTCAGCACAAGCTCATAATCAGAAAGATCGAGTCCGCCGAAGGCCAGCGGATAGAGGGGCAGATAGGGTTGATGGTGGCGGTAAATGTTCGGCAGATGATCCATCCAGGTGGTGCGGATGTCCCACGAGCGGTAGGCCCTGGGCATGCCCTCGCGCCAGTACATCGAGGTGTGGATGGGAGCCTGGGGGAACATCTCGGCGAGCGTCTCCAGGACATCCTCGGCGCCGCCGAGCTGATTGAGCCAGTCGTGAACCAGGGCCAAGCGCATCAGACCAGTTTCTCCCGCAGCGGTCGCCAGCTCAGCCGATGGATCGGCACCGGCCCCAGGCGGGCCAGGGCCTCCCGGTGTTGAGGTGTGCCGTAGCCCTTGTGTTGCGCGAATCCGTAGCCGGGGTAGGTGTGATCCAGTTCGACCATCAGCCGATCCCGCTCCACTTTGGCGACCACGCTGGCGGCGGCGACGCTGAGACAATGGACGTCGGCCTTGGGTAGCGAGCGCTGCGGCAAGTTCAACTCCGGCAGCCGCACGTGATCCACCAGCAGCGCGTCCACTCGCTCGTCCAGCCCGGCCACGGCTCGGCCCATCGCCCTTCGTGTAGCAGGTAGGATGCCCCACTCGTCGATCTCGGGCGCTTCGCCCCAGCCGACTCCGACCGCCGTGGCCGCCTCCCGGATCTCGGGGAGGAGCGCTTCCCGCCGCGCCGGGCTGAGTTGCTTGGAATCGCGCACCTCGCTCAGCGCTTCGACCAAATCCGCCCGTTCCAGTGGCAGAATCACGGCTGCCGCGCAGACCGGCCCGGCCCAAGCGCCGCGCCCGGCCTCGTCGATACCGGCCACGTAGGTATACCCTGCCGCGCGCAACGTCAGCTCCTCGTCAAGGCTAGGCGTCACCAAAGCTCCCATTATCACTTCCATCACTTGCCGCTTGCAAACCTGCAACCTGCAACCATTAATCGTACAAACCCGCGCGGCTGTTGCGGCGGATGCGAAGCACCTCGCGCACCATATTCCAGGAATCGCGCAGCGGGTTGACGCGGCTGTTCTCGCCGTAATACCAGTTGATGGGCACCTCGACGATGCGGTAGCCGCGAAGGATGGCGATGTGGAGAACCTCCACGTCGAAGGCCCAGCCGTCGATCCGCTGGGTGGAGAAAAGATCGTGAGCCGCTTCCCGGTGGAAGCACTTGAAGCCGCACTGGGTATCCTGAATGCTGGGCACGGCCAGCAGACGGACGAGCAGATTGAAAATCCGGCCCATCAGGTGGCGGTATCCCGGCTCATCGTAGCGCTTCGCGCCCGAGGCCTCGCGGGAGGCGATGGCGATGTCGTAATCGGTGAGCGCGGGGGGCATGAACTTATTGATCTCCTCGATCGGCATCGCCAGATCGGCGTCGCAGATGAAGAGGTACTGCCCGTGGCCGGCTAACATTCCCTTGCGTACCGCCGCCCCTTTGCCTCGGATGGGTTGGTGAAGGGCGGAGATGATGGGATGTTCCTCCGCGATGGTGGCGGCGATTTCCGCCGTTCGGTCGGTGCTGGCATTGTCCACCACCAGTATTTCCGTCGAGTATTTCTGCGCCTCGGCGAATGCCACCACCTGGGGCAGCGTTGTCGGCAAGCGGCGCTCTTCGTTGTAGGCTGGAATGATGATCGTAAGGAACGGGTTCGATGTTTCTGTGTTTGAGACTGTATTGGAATATATGGTTACACCTCATCCTGTTTGAGCGAGTCGATGGTGACGCGCCGGTAGAACAGCGGCAAGGGCTGGACGGGCTCGTCGCTGAAGGAGTGTGCCGCTAGCACACGCTCACGGGCCTCCGCCAGTTTCTCCTCGTCGTTGGCGTGGATGGTGAAAAGAGGGGCGCCTTTTTCCACCACATCGCCCACTCGGTGGTGCACGATGAGGCCCACGCTGTGGTCGATGGTGTCCCCCTTTTTCTCGCGCCCGCCGCCCAGATCTACCACGGAAAGACCTATCTCGGCGGCGTTCAAAGTGGCCAGATAGCCGCTGCGTGGGGCCGGTACGTCCTTGATCAGGTGGGCCTGGGGGAAGCGTTCCGGCTCGTCGATGTAGGCTGTGTCCCCTCCCTGGGTCTCAATAAGCTGCTTGAACTTGCGCCAGGCCGCGCCAGAGCTCAGCCTCTCCTCGACCAACGCCCTTGCTGCTTCGAGATCGGGCGCCTTGTCGCCGAGCCTCAGCATCTCCGCCGCGATGACCAGGCAGTGCTCGCGTAGATCGTCCGGGCCGCCGCCGTGCAGCGTCTCAATCGCCTCCTTGACCTCGAGCGCGTTCCCCACAGTATGTCCCAATGGTTGGTTCATGTCGGAAATGCGGGCTACCACCTCACGCCCGGCCTGGGTGCCCAGTTTGACCATGGCTTCGGCCAGCTCTTCTGCCTCTTCCACCGATTTCATGAAGGCACCGTTGCCCACCTTGACGTCCAGGATGATGGCATCTGCGCCACCGGCGAGCTTCTTGCTCATAATCGAGCTGACGATGAGGGGTAATGATTCCACCGTCGCCGTCACGTCGCGCAGCGCGTAGAGCTTGCGGTCGGCCGGGGCTAAGTCAGCCGTCTGGCCGGTCAGCACCACGCCGATCTCCTGCACCTGGGCCTTGAACTCCTCTATGCTCAAATCGGTGCGATAGCCGGGGATAGATTCGAGTTTATCCAGAGTGCCGCCGGAGAAGCCCAGCCCGCGTCCCGTCATCTTGGCGATCGGTACACCACAGGCAGCAGCCAAAGGGGTCACGACCAAACTGACCTTGTCCCCAACGCCGCCGGTGGAGTGTTTGTCCACGATGTGGGGAGCGATGTCGCTCAGGTCGAGCATGTCCCCTGAGTGGGCCATCGCTATTGTCAGATCGTGGGTCTCCTGGATGGACATGCCGCGAAAATAAACGGCCATCAGCCATGCAGCGGCCTGGTAATCAGGGAACACTCCATTGGTGTAACCTTGAACGAAAAACTCGATCTCCTCTTGTGAAAGCTCAGCGCCGTCGCGCTTCTTGGTGATAATATCAATGATGTGCATTTCATCTCTCTTTTTCAGGTAGCTCTCGGAATCCCGATCATTGCAATCTGCAATCTGCAATCTGATTATAGCACAGATTGGAGAGGTAAAAAGCCATCAATGGTATGGGTTT
>CAZANJ010000285.1:0-4688 GCA_964486415.1 uncultured Anaerolineales bacterium | reverse complement strand
GAAGAGGTTGAGGCCGAGGCTGAAGCGGAGACCGAGGAAGAAATAGAAGCTGAGGAAGAGGAAGCGCTTAGAGTAGATGGTCAGGAATTTTTCTTCGATGGCGAAGAAATAATTGATCGTGAAGAAAAGCTTAAGCGAGAGCGTGGGCGTCGCGTGCAGCTCGTCTATGACGAGGAGACCGGTGAGTTGGTGCCCCGTCGTCGGCGCAAGCGAGAAGAAGGCCCAGAGGATTGGCAGCGCTACATGGATTATTGAGGCACAGCCTCTGGTTTCGCTACCCTACACAAGTTTTTAGAGTCCCGAATTGTGTCGAAAAATTACAAAACGAATCAAATGTAGGGCAGGTTTCCATGCCTGCCGCACTTTTGTAGGTTAGCAAGCTTACCGATAAGTATGAGAAAAAAGTCGAAGCGGCGCAGACATATCCCTCAGCGAACTTGCATCGCGTGCCGCACTGTGCGGCCCAAACGCGAACTGGTGCGTGTTGTGCGCACACCGGAAGGCGACGTGAAAGTGGACGAGACCGGGAAACTCAGCGGGCGTGGAGCCTATCTCTGCCCTCAGCGCAGTTGTTGGGAGGCAGCGTTGCAGAGACAAAGATTGGGAAAAGCATTGCGTGTGACTTTGAAAACCGAGGCTGAAGCATATCTGCGTGAATACGCGGCCGCATTGCCCTGAAGAACCTAAAGAAGAGCGAAACTGCTCCTCGGCTTTCGTGCGGTCTCGTCGAGAGAGAAGTGAAAGGAAGCGAGTGAAGATGAGTGAAGATATACGAGAAGAACGCGTCGTCGAAATTCCGGACTTTCTGACAGTGCGTCAGTTGGCCGAATTGATGGACGTGAGTCCTATTGATGTGATCAAAGAACTTATGAGCGCGGGTGTGATGGCGAACATCAACCAGCAGATCGATTATGAGACTGCGGCCATCGTCGCTCAGGAAATGGGTTTCGAACCTAGACAGGAAGCCCTTGCTGTTCCCGAAGAGGAAATCGAGGAGGGGCCGACCAGGCTTTGGAAGCGATTTTACGCCGATGAGAGCCCGGAGAGTCTTGAGCCGCGCCCGCCAGTCGTCACCGTCCTGGGTCACGTCGATCACGGCAAGACGTCATTGTTGGACGTCATCCGACATTCCGATGTGGTAGGCGGCGAGGCCGGGGGGATCACGCAGCATATTGGCGCTTATCAGATCGATCATGAGGGGCATATAATCACCTTCATAGATACTCCGGGGCACGAGGCCTTCACAGAGATGCGAGCCCGGGGTGCTCATACTACTGATATAGCTGTTCTGGTCGTTGCCGCCGATGACGGCGTGATGCCCCAGACGGTTGAAGCGATCGACCATGCCCGCGCCGCTAGAGTGCCCATCGTCGTGGCGCTCAATAAGATGGATCTGCCCACTGCCCAGCCGGAACGGACAAAACAAGGGCTTTCCGAGCACGATCTCGTGGCCGACGATTGGGGGGGGGACACTTTGTGTATCCCGGTGTCGGCAAAGAAGAAAACGGGATTGGAGGATTTGCTGGACGCTATAGTGCTCGTCGCGGAGTCGAATGAGATCGTGGCCAATCCAGATCGGCTTGCCATGGGTACGGTTTTGGAAGGGCAATTGGATCGCACGCGCGGCGCGACAGCTACCGTTTTGGTGCAAACTGGAACTTTGCGCATCGGCGATGATGTTTTGACTGGCCTGACCTGTGGTCGCATTCGTCAGATGCTGGATCAGCACGGTCAGCCTATCACAGAGGCAAAACCATCTACCCCGGTTTTGATCTTGGGGCTTTCTGATGTGCCAGAAGCTGGTGAAGTCTTCGAGGTGGTGCCCGAGGCCTGCGTGGCGCGGGACATCGTCGCCGAGCGCGAGGATCAGTTGTCCGAGCAAGCCGCCAAGCCAGTTGCGACCTTTACCCTCGATGATTTCGCCGCTCGTATCAAGGAGGGCAAGGTCAAGGAGCTCAACTTGATCGTCAAGACGGACGCCCAAGGCTCCATCGAGCCAATTGTTAGTTCTTTGGAGAAGCTGGGTGATGAAGAACTGAAAGTCAAAGTTCTACACGCCGCTGCTGGCAACATCGGCAAATCGGACGTAAACTTGGCCATCGCTTCTCAAGCCATCATCGTCGGTTTCCAGGTCTATCCTGATTCGGCCGCGCGTCGCTTGGCGGAGAGTGAAGGGGTGGACATTCGCACCTACGACATCATCTATAAGCTGGTGGAAGAGGTGGACAAGGCGCTGAAGGGCCTTTTAGAGCCGACTTATGTGAACGTGCCAATAGGCAAGGCGGAGGTGCGAGCTACGTTCGATGTTCCTGGCACTGTCGTGCTTGGCTGCTACATTCGTCAGGGGGAAGCGCGGCGCAATGCTCTTGCACGCGTCTACAGGGATGGGAAGTTGATATATGATGGGTCGGTATCCTCCCTTAAGCGCTTCGAAAAAGATGTGCGTGAGGTACGATCGGGCTACGAATGCGGGGTAGGACTGTCGAATTTTAAAGATGCCGCTGAGGGTGATACAGTCTTATTCTACGTGAAGGAGCGGCAGGAGCCTGAATAAAAATGGGTAGAAAATATCAGAAGCGTGTCTCTGAATTGGTTCGCGTTCACTTGACCGCCCTTCTGGAGCACAAGACCAGGGATCCACGAGTAGGGATGGTCACAATCACCGATGTGGAGGTGACGCCCGACGCTGCCCGTGCCGACGTATACTTCAGTGTACTGGGCGGGGAGGAAGTTCGCGCCGAAGCACAGGAGGGATTGGACAGTGCGGCTGGATGGTTGCGCTGGGAACTGGGTAATCGACTGCGTCTGCGTAATACGCCGGAATTGGTTTTCCATTACGATCCATCTCTGGAACGCGGCGAGCGCATTGCTACTATCCTCGATGAATTAGGTCTAGGTGAAGAAGAAGACTCCGATACATAAACGAGCTAGCCAGCTCATCTACTCGGCTCACAATCCTCTGCTCGTATGCCATGTAGCTCCTGATGGCGATGCCATCGGTAGTATGACGGCTCTGGCGCGAGTATTGCTGCAGATGGGGCGTAAGCCCATCGCTGCTTGCTCCGATTCTATCTCCTCTCGTTTCGATTTTATCCCCGGCGTTGAGGCCATTGTACAAGAGGTCAATGACTCTTTTGACCTCGTCATCTCACTCGATTGCTCCGACATGAAGCGCATGGGGCATTTTGTGGATATGCCGACCTTCGGTAGTCAGCCGCTGCTTAACATCGATCATCACGTGACCAATGTCCATTTTGGTGACGTTAATTTGGTCGATGCACAGGCATCCTCCACCGCAGAGGTGGTTTTGGGATTATTGGAACATATGGATGTCCCCCTTGATGCGGATATAGCTACCTCTCTCCTGATCGGCATCGTCACCGATACGCGAGGCTTTCGCACGAGCAACGTCACTGTCCCGGTGATGGAGGCAGCGTTACATCTGATGCAGGCCGGTGCTTCTCTCTCTTACATCACTCAGCACGGCTTGGAACGGCGTTCCATTGAGGCGATGCGGCTTTGGGGCGCGGCGCTGGGCCGGATGCGAATCGTGGACGGTTTGATCTGGGCCAGTCTTCCCCTGGAGATGCGTCGCGCGGTCGGGTACGCCGGCAGTGGAGACGCTGGTTTGGCCAGTTTTCTCCTCAGCGCCGAAGCGGCTGATATTTCCGTCGTCTTCGTCGAGCGCGATGATGGACGTGTCGAAGTGGGAATGCGGGCCGTTCCTGGCTTTGACGTCGCGCAGGTAGCGTTGCACTTTGGCGGCGGGGGCCATTCTCTCGCCGCTGGCTTTAACATCGCCGGACCCTTGGAGAAGGCGCAAGAGCAAGTATTGGCGATACTTCGGGATGACCTAACCCGCCAACGTTCCAATCGCGGCGTGTAGTTCCAATAGCAGGCCTCTCATGAACAGCGGCATCCTCAACATAGACAAGCCCCGTGGTCCAACTTCCCATGACATCGTGAAATTGGTACGTAGGTTAACCGGTATCCGCCGTGTGGGACATGCGGGTACCCTCGATCCCTTGGCCTCCGGCGTGTTGGTCGTTTGCGTGGGCCGACCGGCTACCCGTATCGTCGAGTATTTGATGCCCGCGCGGAAGACCTATCGCGCCGAGCTGCGCTTGGGCATCGTTACCGACACCTATGATGCCGAGGGCAAAGTATTGGCCCATAATCCGGTCGATGTCAGCCGCGAGCAGGTCGTGGCGGCTCTGGAGCGCTTCGTGGGGCCGATTTGGCAGACTCCTCCGATGTACTCAGCGATCAAGTATAAGGGAAAACCGCTCCACCGCTTGGCGCGTCAGGGCATTGAGGTGGAGCGAGAGCCGCGCAGGGTGGAAATATTCCGGCTGGAGTTGATCTCGTGGCGGCGCGATTCTTGCACGTTGGAGCTAGATTGTTCTTCGGGTACTTACGTGCGCTCGCTGGCCCACGACCTGGGGCAGGCGCTGGGCTGTGGGGCCTACGTCACCGCTTTGACGCGCCGGGCGAGTGGCAGTTTCCATCAGGAGGACGCAATCACGCCGGCGGAATTGGATCAAGCGGCGAGCGCGGGGCGCTGGTCTGATCTGCTATATCCGATAGATCAGGCCCTCGCTTTGAGATTCCCCGCCTTGCATTTGAGTGTAGAGGGCGCGCGAAGGCTGTGCTCTGGACAAGTGGTTGAGGTGCTCGATGATGTGCAG
>CAZANJ010000284.1:0-4691 GCA_964486415.1 uncultured Anaerolineales bacterium | reverse complement strand
CCAGCCTGGAGCGCTTGGCCCGCTTGATAGATGAGGCGCTCAACTGAGAGACCGGGCCATCATCTCACAGGAATTCCATCACGATTTTGGGCCTCTTATGGCTGGGAATCCTCACAAGTTAACCTGTCTTGATTTCAATTATGCAGTTAATGTGGAGGGCATATGAATGGCAATTTAATCCACGCATTATTAATTGAGGACAACCCAACTGACGCAGATCTGGTCCATGAAAAGCTGGAGGTAGCGCAGCATGTCAGCTGGGACTTACCCCACTTCGAGATTGAGCACGTTGTCCGACTGAAAGAAGCGCTGGCACGTCTCGAAAATGGAGCATTCGACGTGGTGCTCAGTGACCTGGACTTGCCGGACAGTCGGGCGGGCGAGACCATCGCCATGCTGCGGGAACACATTCCCCATATGCCCCTCGTGGTGCTGACCGGACGTGAGGATGAAGAGCTGGCCCAAAAGAGCGTTCGCGCCGGGGTGCAGGATTACCTATACAAGAATGAAGCTACGGGAAGCCTTTTGGCCCGCACGATGATGTATGCCATCGAGCGGCAACAGGCCCAGGCCAAACTGGAGCAACGCGTCAGCGAGCGCACAGCGGAACTGCGGCAGGTCAATCGTGAACTGGAAGCCGAGATTGCCGAGCGCAAACAAGTAGAGGGGATGCTGCGGGAGCGGACGGCTCAGCTAGAGGTATTGCAGGAGGTATCCGCGGCGATTACGGCCCAGTTGGATCTCGAGGAGCTACTTCAGAACATCGTGGAAGAGGGGTGTCATCTGCTAAGCGTCCAAGGATCGAGTCTCTATCTTCTTGACGAAAAGCGGGGAGACCTCGAACAGATAGTCAGCTACGGCTACGAGAGAAATCACACCAGCACGCGCCTGGAGCCGGGTGAAGGGCTCGCTGGCAAAGTATTCGAAAGCGGCGAAGCAATGAGCGTAGATGAATATCACCAGTGGGAAGGGCGGTCACCGAAGTGGAAGGATGAACTTATCACGGGATCACTCTGTGTACCTCTCAAATGTGGTGAGGGGATTATCGGCACGCTTGGATTTGAGGAGTTAGGCGAGGCAAGGATCTTCGACAATCAGGACATCTGGTTGGCGAAACTTTTCGCCAATCAAGCCGCCATTGCCATTCGCAACGCACAGTTATACGAACAAGCGCAGCACAACCGAGGGCAGGGCAAATAATGAGGGAGACTTACGCCGCTGTAACAAGCCGCAGTATGCAGTATCCAACAGCCGGGGGCTCCCCTCTTTCAGGGAAAGTCATCACTCGCCTCTCACAATGAACGGAAGATAAGCCCTCTGAGCATTGACAAACCCCGTAGCCGAAAGGCCGCGATCGTAATCGGTATCGGTCAACCAGGCGGTGTTGGCGATGGGAGAGGCCAACGAGGGTGCTTCCGCGCCGGAGATGGTAACTTGATAGCGGATCAGCGTGCTGGTATTGGTGGGCAAAGTCCCCGCCCAGACAATGGCCTTGGCGGTGGGGCTGTATGTTCCCGGTGACGTGACGCTATCGGGGACATATTCCATCGCCGCTGGCAGTGGGTCCCACAGGCGGGCGCTTAAACCGGCGCCATCAAGGCTCAAGGTGCAGGTCACAGCATCCCCGTTGTGCACGCCATCCGTAGGCGCGATCCGCTTTCCCAGCGAGAGCGACGGCAACAGGTGAGCGTACTTCAGATCGCGGTTGGTGCTATCGTAGTAACTGATGTGCGGCTGTCCAACATCGTCCAGCGCCAGCGATAAATGCGTCCCCACCCTTCCCGCACTGTCTACCGTTTCGACACGCCACTTCGTCCCGTCGCGCCAAGCATATTTGAGATCGTCGGCATTCTGGTCAGCGTAGGCGATGTGTGGCTGTCCCGATGCATCCAACGCCAACGAGGAATAGGCGCCGATGTAGCGAGACCCTCCGTTCTCCACGACTTCGATGTGCCATCTGGTCCCATCGTGCCAAGCGTATTTCATCTTGTAGGCATTGTAGGTTAGATCGTGATAGCTGATGTGCGGATGTCCCTCCGCATCCAGAACCAGTGAGGTAGCGACTAGTCCGCCATCGTAATCCACAGTCTCAATGTGCCATGTTCCGTCATACCAAGCATACTTCAGATCGGCGTCCATCCACTCATGGTAGCTGATGTGCGGATGCCCGGCAGCGTCCAATGCCAGCGAGGTCCCCACACCCACGTAGCCTTCATGGTCAATGGTTCTAACATACCACGCGCCGTCGTACTCGGCATATTTCAAATCCCAGTCATCAGGATCATAGTAGCTGATGTGTGGCGCACTTGCGCTATCCAGCACCAATGAAGTATGCATCGCTGCGGACACATCATCATCTACCACCTCGGAGTGCCAATCTGTGCCATCGTGCCAAGCATAGGCCAAAACCTCGCCATGTCCCTCATAACTTATGTGTGGATGGCGGTCATCATCCAAAAACAGGGAAGTATACTCCCCCACGTTGCCCGAAACCTCCACGGTCTCGATGTGCCATTCCGTGCCGTCATGGTATGCGTACTTCAAGTCTTTGTCAGTGGAATCGTAGTAACTGATGTGTGGATGATTCAGGTCATCAAGGGCTAGCGACGTGTAGGCGCCCACATCTTCGGCACTGTCCACAACCTCGATCCGCCAGGGGCCATCGTCGGCTGCGTTCGCCTCAAGCATGGGGACCATCGCTAGAGCGAAAAGGGAGATAATGATCAAAAGGCCTAATGTCAAGGCCCTTTCCGGCAAACTCATCTCGTAAATCCTCTCAAAGCAGAAAACTACAGCTTCTCTCGCACAGCGTTGCTCAATTTCGGTCAAGCCACTCATCCTTAAGGATGGAGTAAACGGCCCAGCGGCCCGTATTACGCCGGGTGTCACGCCACATCCCCAGCTTCCTCATCACCCGCACCGAGGCCTTGTTAATCGCCAACGTGTCCCCGCTGATCCGATCCAGACCAGCTTCCTTGAAGCCAAAGTCCAAGACAGCACTTGCGGCCTCCGTCGCAAAACCCTTACCCCAATGCCAGGGAGCAACTTCATAACCTATCCATCCCACCTTCTTATTTTTCTCCTGGCCGACGCTTTTGATCCCACAGCATCCCATCAACAAGCCTTTGTCGGCAAGCACAACTGCCAGCATAAAAGAATCGCGTGGCCCATCTCCCGTGAGGGCACATCGCCAGACAAACGAGCGGCTCGATATTTCTGACACAAGGGACGCTTGAGGGGTCGCCAAAAATCGCGGATCGTTCAGGTAGGCGTGCATAGCGATCCAGTCATCATACACCAGATCACGCAGGATCAGACGATCAGTTTTAAGCAACATCTTTCACTTTATTTACTGGTTTCTTCGTACCACTTCAGTCCTGTGCCCCAGAACGCGCCTATGGCGAGAGGGAGGGCAATCGCTCAACAAAACGGTCTCTATATTTTAGCCGTCGCCCTACATATCCGATGTTGAAGGAGCCAGACGTGTTGCCAGATCGCGCAACTGATTAAAGCTAATTGGTTTGAGAAGTACGAGGTCTGATTGTTCCTTAAGCATATCGGCCATACGGGGATCGGCAGTGGCGACGATGACGCGCACTTCCGAAAGCCTCGGATCGGCGCGAATTTGCTCTAATATCGTTCCACCTGAAACATGAGGCAAGTGCAAGTCCAGCACAATGACGTTCGGAGTTAATTCCTCCAAAAGTGCAAGGGCGGTCTTGCCATCCTGTACAATGTCAGTATCGAATCCAGCTGCTTGAAGCGCCCCAGCGAAAATAGTTGCTAGGTCATTGTTATCTTCGATAATCAACGCAAAATTATCACTCACAGAACTTCCTCCTTGGGAAAAGACGGTAATGTGACGGTGAATGTGCTCCCTTGACCGACTTCGCTCTCCAGCACTATCTCACCGTTCATAAGATCGACCAGTTGCTGGACAATGGACAGTCCCAGTCCAACTCCGAGGTGCTCCCGCGTGTTCGAGTCGTCGACACGCCGGAAAGGCTCAAAAATGTACTTCTGGGCTTTATCTGGGATGCCAGGCCCTGTATCGGACACTTCTATCGACCAGTGGGCGGAAGATGATCCATCGGACTGATATACCCGCACATGCACACCACCTTCCTCAGTAAACTTGATAGCGTTATTCACCAGATTAACCAGTATCTGATGCAGCCTTTTTGGATCACCATACAATTTATCGGGCACATCAGGAGAAACATCTGCAGTCAGAACCAATCCCTTAGACTCGGCCAGCACCACCATCGTGGAACGCATGTCATCGATCAGATCGACCGGATTGAAGGGTAGGAAATCGAGCGATAACTGACCTGCTTCAATGCGAGCCTGATCCAGCAGGTCGCTGACGATGTGCAAAAGCTGCTGAGTATTGACACTGATGCGCTTCAGAGCATTCTCCTGTTTATCCGAGATGGGACCGAATATCTCAGCCTGAAGCATCTCTGTGAAGCCCTGGATAGCGCCGATGGGCGTGCGTAGCTCGTGGGAGACCATGGAGACGAATCTTGACTTGAGGCGGTCGAGTTCTTGAAGGTGTTCGTTGGCTTCGGCCAGCTTTCGGTTAGCCTCGCGCAATTCGCGGGTGCGCTCCTCCACACGATGGTCTAGCTCAAGGTTGAGGGCGCGTAGGTCTTGTAGAGCGTTCTCCAGGCTGCGCGCCGAGAGCCAGG
>CAZANJ010000283.1:0-4702 GCA_964486415.1 uncultured Anaerolineales bacterium | reverse complement strand
CCCGATTCACTAGCAAAATCGCTTTACCCCGAAAATTTATGGGAGAGACCACTAGTCGCAGGTCCGCTTGAGTATAACCTGGAACCGTGGTAGAATGACAGCACTTGTTGATTTACCTGAGAAGAGCTGGGTTCGGGTACGCTCGCTTACCGATAACCGATTGATACTTTCTCATCATACTCATCGAGCGCACTTCGTTTCACTTTCGATGCGCAATTTCCTGGGGCACTTCTAGTGCCCCAGTCTTGTTGATTGGACAAGTGAACTACGCACTTATGTAAAGAACCGGACAGGAGGTGAAAATGAAAGTTGTTACTGTTGAAGAAATGCGTCGCATCGAGGCCGCCTCGGATGCAGCAGGGCACTCTTATTCAAAGATGATGGAAAGGGCTGGCCGCGCAGTGGCCGATGTGATCATCTCTCGATGGGATGGACATGGAGATAGTCCCGGTTCTCAAAAGCGGATACTGGTGCTGGTCGGGCCGGGCAACAATGGTGGTGATGGGTTGGTAGCAGCGCGTTACTTGAGCAAGGCCGGCGCTTCTGTGGCCTGCTATCTACTCAAACCGCGCAGCCCAGCCGACGATGAAAACTTTTACCTGGTGCAAAGGCAAGAGGTGGAAGTAGTGCTGGCTGAAGAGGACAAGGATTGGGCTAAGTTGAGAAATTTAGTAAGCGAGGCCAATGTTATCGTGGATGCCCTATTGGGCACCGGTGCGCACCTGCCCTTACGAAGTCAACTGGCCGAGATGCTCAGCAGTGTGCGGCAAGAGTTGGCCGCACGAGAGCAGGCGCCCTTTCCCGCTCTCTTACAACTGAACGGCATTCCAGACACCCTGTTGTGTGATGAGCCTGTTCCTCTCATCGTCGCTGTGGACGGCCCTACCGGGTTGGATTATGACAGCGGGGCCTTGGACGAAGCGGCTCTCCTTGCCGATCTTACTGTGACTTTCGCCTGCCCTAAGTTAGCCCATTTCCGATTCCCAGGCGCGAGTGCAGTGGGCGAAGTGATCGTCGCTGACATTGGAACAGATCCGGATTTGGCAGACGATGTGGCGCTGGAGGTAGTCACTCCCAGCATGTTGCAGGAATGGCTCCCGCCGCGTCCTTTGGATGCGCACAAGGGCACTTTCGGCAAGGCGCTGATCGTGGCCGGGTCGGTCAACTATACCGGTGCGGCCTATCTAGCGGGAGCAGCGGCGGCGCGAGCTGGTGCCGGATTGGTCACTTTAGCGCTGCCATCCATTATCTACGAATCGGTAGCGGCCCGTCTGGCAGAAGCGACTTACCTGATCTTGCCCCACGAACTTGGGGTCATCGCTGCCGATGGGATGCGGGCCTTGATCGAAAAGATTGAGGAATATGAAGCGCTGCTGCTGGGCCCTGGTATGGGGCATGAACAACCGACAGCGGACTTCATCGATGCGCTGTTGAAGGGCGTAAAGGGCCATAGCCAATTAGGTTTTGCCAGCTCTGAGAGGAAGGCAACTGCATCGCTTACCTTGCCGCCACTGGTGGTGGACGCCGATGGTTTGAACATCCTGGCCGAGATGGATGATTGGTCACAGCGACTGCCCCCGGAGAGCATCCTCACACCCCATCCTGGCGAAATGGGGCGACTGATAGGCTGCACGGCCGGCGACGTACAGGCTAATCGTGTGGCGGTGGCAAAAACAAAGGCCGCTGATTGGGGACATGTGGTTGTGCTGAAAGGCGCTTATACTGTCGTGGCTGCGCCAGATGGTCGGACGGTCATTGAGCCCTTTGCTAACCCGGGATTGGCTACAGCCGGCGCTGGCGATGTGTTAGCGGGGGCCATCGTCGCGATGCGTGCGCAAGGAATGGAGGCTTTTGAGGCAGCCGCGGCTGGGGCATACCTCCATGGACTGGCCGGGGAATTGGCGCGTAAGCAATTTGGCCCAGCAGGGATGGTAGCTAGTGACGTGCTGGCCCATTTGCCACAAGCTTGGCGCCGTGTTGCTTGCAAGAATGGAGATAAACAACGTCCCAGAACATTCGACATATCCAAAGATAAGCATGCTTTTGGCTATGCTTTATCCTACGCTTGCCTCTAATGGGAGATGTGGCTATGCGGGTGGAACTGGCCTATGGGCGTGAGGGACTGGAAATCGAACTGCCCGATGACGCGCCAGTGACGGTGATCGAGCCTCGGTTTGCGTCTTGCTTGCCCGACGAGCGAACTGCTCTTATTGATGCGTTGCGCAATCCAATTGCCAGCCAGCCTTTGCACGATCTTGTGACTCCGGAAGACACTGTGGCCATTGTATTCAGCGATCTGACTCGGCCTATGCCCAATGATCGAGTACTGCCGCCTTTACTGGACGAGTTAGGCGCGTCCGGCGTTCCAGAAGAGCAGGTTGTGTTGATTAACGCGCTGGGCGCTCATCGTCCTCAGACCGAGGATGAATTGGCAAGTATGCTGGGTGAAGACGTTGTCGCTCGGTATCGCATCGTGCAGCACGACGCCTGGAATGAGAAGAAGCTCGTTTTGGCGGCACGCAATCACGCTGGCCGAGCGGTGCAAGTCAACCGTGCCTATATGAACGCATCTGTGCGCATCCTGACCGGTTTCATTGAGCCCCATTTCTTCGCCGGATTCAGCGGCGGCCCTAAGGCCGTATTGCCCGGCATCGCAGGCATTGAGGCCATTCTTGATAATCACGGCGCAAAGATGCTGGCCGATTCCAATGCATCCTGGGCGATGACGGAGGGTAACCCGGTCTGGGAGGAGATGTTGAGCGTGGCGCAGAGCACTGGGCCAGACTTTTTGCTCAATGTAACGCTGAATCGGAAGCGAGAGATCACGGGCGTCTTCGCCGGTGATCCGCTTGCCGCTCATAGGAAAGGTACGGCCTTCGCGCGAGAGATGGCGATGCAGCCAACGCCGCATTTCTTCGACATCGTCATCACCTCCAACAGCGGTTATCCGTTGGACCTTAATCTTTATCAAGCGGTAAAGGGCATGTCGGCCGCGGCCCAGATTGTGCGTTCCGCTGGTGCTTCCCGCTCAAGCCGAGGTGACATCATCATCGCGGCTCAGTGCTGGGATGGCATCCCTGATCACGGCGAGTATAAGCGTTTGCTCTGGGATGCCGAGACGCCCCAGGAATTGCTTGACAAGGTGATGACACCCAGCTTCCGCTGCCAGGATCAGTGGGAAGCACAGATTCAAGCGCAGATTCAGCTCAAAGCAAACGTGCACATCTACACTGATGGTCTTTCGGACGCAGAACTGCGAAGCGCGCTGGTGCTTCCCTGTCGCTCCATCGAGGAGACGTTAGCTCGACTGTGCCATCAGAAACCCGACGCAATTATTGCCGTCCTACCAGATGGCCCCCAAACGGTACCTTATGTCAAAACCTAATCCGATTTGTCTTTACGATCTCAGCCGCAACGAACTTAACGCTCTTCTGAAAAGCTGGAGCACACCTTCCTATCGCATCGATCAACTTTGGAACTGGCTTTACATCCACTTGGCCGATTCCTTCGATCAGATGACTAACTTGCCGAAATCTCTGCGTGCCAAGCTGGACCGAGAGACGACTATTGGAGCGCCCCAAGTGGTGGATACCGTGCGAACGCCCGATGGTAAGACGCGCAAGGATTTGCTCCGCTTGGTCGATGGCGAGACCATTGAGGCGGTGCTGATGCGCTATGAGCGTCGCCGCACAGCCTGTATATCCACTCAGGTCGGTTGTGCCATGGGATGTCCCTTCTGTGCCACTGGTCAGATGGGTTTTATCCGTGACCTCACTGTTGGGGAGATTATGGCCCAGGCGCTCCATTTCGCCCATGAACTAAAAGCGGGGGGTGAGCATCTGACCAACGTGGTGCTGATGGGTATGGGTGAGCCGTTGGCGAACTACGATGCCTCCTTGAAAGCGATTCTGCGCCTTAACGATCCCGATGGCTTCCGGATGGGACAGCGGCACATAACGCTTTCCACAGTTGGATTGGTTCCGGGCATCCGTCGCTTGGCGGATGAGGAACTGCAAATCACCTTGGCCGTATCTCTTCATGCTGCTACTGACACCTTTCGAGATCACCTCGTGCCGGTCAACCGCCGCTATAAACTTCACGAGCTTTTCGAGGCGTGCGCTTACTACTTCAAGCGCACCGGCCGGCGGGTCAGCTTCGAGTGGGCGCTCATTGATGGTCTAAATGATACCGTGGAACAGGCCAATGCGCTGGCGGATCTGATTTATCGCCATGAATTTATGGCTCATGTCAACCTGATTCCTCTCAATCCTTCCTCGGGTTACTCCGAGCAGCCGTCCCCTCCTGAGAGTGTAGCGGCTTTCATTGAGGTACTGAAAATTCGTCAGGTTTCCCATACAGTGCGCTTACGGCGTGGCATCGAGATACAAGCTGGTTGTGGTCAATTGAAGCAGGGCAGCTAATACCATTGCTGACTAACATTTGAGCATGGATCGCTGCTTGAATTTGCACAGGGCTCTTGGTTTTCCAGGAGTTTTGCATTTATGCTAGAAAGGCTGGTTGTGGTTGGTTGCGATTTTTAGGTTTGGATTTAGATTCGAGTAGGCGATTGACGTATATCCGATTGAGCGAAGCTTTATTCCCAGATATGGGATGCTACGCAGGTGGTGGGTTCAAAACAATAACTGTAGCGGTAGATTTTTGCGAAAAGTAGCTGTTTTCCATTGAATTCTTTGGAAACCCC
>CAZANJ010000282.1:0-4708 GCA_964486415.1 uncultured Anaerolineales bacterium | reverse complement strand
AGACCTGACAGAGAAGCAAAGCACAAACTTCATATCGTTTTCCAGCTCGATTTGGCGCCAAATTAGTTTGACGCTTTTCCCAGTTATGGTATAATATTTGTCGCGCCGGCGTAGCTCAGTCGGAAGAGCAACTGACTTGTAATCAGTAGGCCATGGGTTCGAATCCCATCGCCGGCTCAGTTAGAGATTGAGCCCCAGCGTGAACTACTAACAACGGAGCATTAACAAATAAACATGGGTCGGTGTCCCGAGCGGCAAAGGGGGCGGACTGTAAGAAGCCAAGTTGCTGTGAGAGTTTCCAAATGGACAACAAGCAAAAAGGCAATTTGGCTATCGCTAGTGCAATCAAGCACTTTGATATCCTTTTCGCTTTATGCGCCAATGACCGAGCGTATGCTATCCCTTTCCAGGAGATAGCAGGTCAAACTACTGTCAATGTTGGCCGAAAAAGCAAATGGTCGAAGTGGGAGCGATATTTTCTCCCAGGCACTGGCGACGATTGCAGCCCTGCAGAGTAATCTATAGGTGAAAACTCCTCAAATTCGGCGAAACCTTTGAGAGATGGCAACGCCGAGCCAAGCCCCTAAGGGGGAAGGTGTAGAGACTTGACGGGGAGCATCCAGGTATCTCATTCATTCCGTATGAGTACCGATGGATGAAGACAAAGTCCAGCCCACAAACAGCATTCACTTTCTAGTGAGGGTGAACCGCGCTGGCAGCGAAAGCTGTAGTTGGGATGAAATCCGCTGGCACAGCCTTCGAAGGTTCGAGTCCTTCCCGGCCCACCAAGATCGACAAAACCCCGCCCAATTCTGGGTGGGGTTTTGTGCAATTTACCACAGGCCATCGACAAAAGGAGAATGGGCTAGGAGTTCGAGTGGTTACATAGCTCAGAGGGGGTGTGCCACCCCCGTGTCTGGGTCGAGTTTACTCTCATTCCCAGATATGGGACGCGGGTGACACACCCGCTTTGAGCACCACGCCAAATCCCAAAGAGCCAGGAGAGTTAAAATGGAATCCAGTTTTCTAACCCGTCTACAGTCCGGCGATGTCATCGTCGCAGATGGCGCGATGGGCACGATGTTGCAGGCGGCAGGATTGCCCGGCGGGGTCGCGCCCGAAGGTTGGTTGTTGGATAATCCCGATGCGGTGCGCGGCGTGCATCGCGCCTACATCGAGGCCGGCTCCGAGCTGATCTTGACCTGCACCTTCGGCGGATCGCGCACACGCCTGGCGCAGTACGACCTCGGCCACCGCGTGAGCGAGATCAACCGGCGCGCGGTCGAGATCGCCCGCCAAGCCGCCGGTGACGAGGCCTACGTGGCCGGCGACATCGGCCCCCTGGGGGTGTTCCTTAAACCGCTGGGCGAGCTTTCCTACGATGAGGCGGTGGAAATCTTCGCCGAGCAGGCCGCCGCACTGGCAGAGGCCGGCGCAGACGTGATATACATCGAGACTATGTCCGCCCTGGAGGAGGTAGAGGCCGCCGTCGAGGGCGCGCTGCAAGTTGCAAACGGCGTGCCCGTCACCGCCACGCTCTCCTTTGATACTCACGACCGCACGAACATGGGCGTGCGACCGGAGGAAGCGGCCACCGCGCTGCTGGAGCGGGACGTGAGCGCAATCGGCGCCAACTGCGGCGCGACGCTGGATATGACACTCCGCGCAGCGGAGAAAATGCACCAAGTCGCACCCGATACCCCCCTCATCGTCAAGCCCAACGCGGGCAAACCACGCCTGGTCGGCGATGATGTGGTCTACGACGCCACGCCAGAGGATATGTCCCGATATGCGCGTAAATTCGTCGCGCTGAGTGCGCGGATCGTGGGCGGCTGTTGTGGCTCGACGCCGGAGCACATCGCCGCCATCGCCCAGACCGTGTGCTCCTCCTGAGGAACTTTGGGTATGGCCAACAAGATATTGGTAGTTGAGGACGAACCGACTCTCTTGGAGACGCTGGAGTACAACCTCGTGCGCCAGGGATACGAGGTCTATACGGCCACCGATGGCCCCACGGCCCTGGACATAGCTCGACAGCAAGAGCCGGACCTGCTCCTCCTCGATATTATGCTCCCCGGCATAGACGGCATCGAGGTCTGCCGCATCTTGCGCCAAGAGATGACCATACCGATTCTGATGCTCACCGCGCGGGATGAGGAGGTGGACAAGGTGGTCGGGCTGGAGGTGGGGGCCGACGATTATATGACCAAGCCTTTCAGCATGCGCGAGTTGATGGCCCGCGTCAAGGCCCTGCTGCGGCGCGTTCGCCTCATCAAAGAGGAGATGACGGCGGAAAAAGCCCAGGTGGAGAAAGAAGAGTTGACCTTTGGCGACCTGACCATCAACCTGACGCGCCGCGAAGTATCTTGCCGAGGAGAATCGTTGCACCTGAAGCCCCGCGAGTATGAGCTATTTGTCTTCCTGGCCCGACACCGTGGCATGGTCCTTTCCCGCGATCTGATCCTGGAGCGTGTCTGGGGCTGGGACTATGACGGCGGCAGCCGCACCGTCGATGTTCACGTTCACTGGCTGCGCGAGAAGATCGAGCCCGATCCCGCGAACCCGACCCGCATCATCACCGTTCGCGGCGTCGGTTATCGCTTCGAGGGATAGAAATCCAGCCACACGAGCCCCCGATGTTACACACCATCCGTTGGCGCATCGCTGTTCCCTACCTGGCCCTCATCCTGCTTATTATGGCGGGGCTGACGCTCTACCTGTCGGATTGGGTGCAGCAGACTCACCTGGAGGAACTGGAGGCCAAGCTGACGGCCGAGGCATCGCTGATCGGGGACGCCGTGGGATCATCGGCAGCCTGGGAGAGCGCGGACGATGGCCTCGATGGCATGGCGCAGCACTACGCCGATCTCCTCGACGCACGGGTCACCTTTATCGGGGCGGAAGGCATCGTCCTGGGCGAATCTCACGGTGACCGGAAGCGGATGGACAATCACCTCCAACGTCCAGAGGTGCAGCAGGCGCTGGAGACCGGGAAGGGCAGCAGCAAGCGCCTCAGCCGCACGATGGGTTATCAGATGATGTATGTGGCTATCCCGGTGACCGAGCCCGCCACTGGAGAACTGCGGGGCTTCGCGCGAGTGGCCCTCCCGCTGCGCCAGATCGAGATGCACGTCGCGCGTCTGCGCCGCACCGTTTTCTCCGCCGCCCTGCTGACCGCCCTGGGCGCTACCCTCCTGGCCTTGTTCATCGCCAATCGCATCGCGCGGCCCATATACCGCTTGACCGATGTGGTCAAGCGCATGTCCGAGGGGGAACTCAGTGCCCGCATCTTTCCCACCACTCAGGACGAAATCGGCACTCTCACATCGGCCTTCAATCAAATGTCCGCACGCCTCCAGGATACGATTGAGACGCTGACCGAGGATCAGAGTCGGCTGGCTGCGGTGCTGAAGAACATGGCAGACGGGGTGCTCATCACCGACAGTGAGGGGCTGGTGCAACTGATCAACCCTGCCGCGGCCAATATTCTCGGCGCCGACGAATCCGTAGCCCTGGGCCGATCCTTCGCCCAGGTGGCGCGTGACCACCGGATCATCAACCTCTGGCAGCAGTGTCGCGAGCACGGCCAGGAGCAGGTCGAACCGGTGGAGATGGGGCACCAGGGCGCTTTCTTGCAGACCATTGTCACTCCCCTACAGGATACCGATCCACAGGCTTGCCTCGTCATCTTCCAGGACTTGACCCGCATCCGCAGGCTGGAGACGGTGCGGCGCGACTTTATCAGCAACATCTCACACGAACTGCGCACGCCGCTGGCCTCGCTGCGGGCGGTGGCGGACACGCTGCGCGATGGCGCCCTGGAGGATCCGCCGGCGGCCCGGCACTTCCTGGATCGGATGGACACAGAGGTGGACGCGCTGACGCAGATCGTTCAGGAGTTGCTGCAACTTTCCCGCATCGAGTCCGGTCGAGCGCCGATCAGGCTGGCCCCGGTCTCCGTGGCCGGGATCGTGATCCCAGCGGTGGAGCGGCTGCGCCCCCAGGCGGAACGGGCCAACTTGCGGCTCAGCATGGAGCTGCCGCGTGATCTCCCTCCGGCACTCGCCGACACCGAGCGCATGCAGCAGGTGGTCACCAACCTGGTGCATAATGCGATCAAGTTCACGCCGGCTGGCGGTGAGATTAAGGTTTCGGGCTCCAGGGTGCAAGTTTCAGCGGATGGGACTATCCAGTCGGAGACGCTCAACCTGAAACCTGAGCCCCTCTCTCCGGGCCTGTGGATTCTGATCACGGTCGAGGACACCGGCGTGGGTATCCCCGCCGATGACCTTCCGCGCATCTTCGAGCGTTTCTACAAGGCGGACCGAGCCCGTAGCGGCGGCGGGACCGGCCTGGGACTGGCTATAGCCAAGCACATCGTCCAAGCCCACGGCGGACGCATCTGGGTCGAAAGCGTAGAAGGGAAAGGCTCCACCTTCTACGTGGGCTTTCAAGCATTAACCTCTCCTTAAAGAGGCACCCTCGCCTCGGTAGTACAGCTCGGCGGAAGTTTCCCATCAGTTTGTGCTCTAAGGGGATCGCCAGATCCCCGTCCTAACTACCGTTTTGAGACGGTTTTCTTCGCACAGAGCCGGGATCTGGCGATCCCTGGTGAGCATAAACTAGTGGAGGATTTACGCCGCGATGTAGTAGTGGGTTTTCGAAGCGATTCAAAAATCGGCGGGTATGGAAACCCGCCCTACATAGC
>CAZANJ010000281.1:0-4717 GCA_964486415.1 uncultured Anaerolineales bacterium | reverse complement strand
GTTTTCGCTATCTCAAGCGCCGGTAGGCTGATGAACTGGCATCCCAACCCACCAATCTACCAACCTACCAATCTACCAATCTACCAATTTACCAACCTACCAACCTACGGCGCGTAGCGGAAGGGATGGCGCGCTGCCGCTTTCTCCGCGATCAGCTCCTCGACCGTCGGGCGGCCCTCCAGCGCCTTGCGGATGGCGTGACGCGCGGCTTTGTAGTTGTTGAACTCGACCCGTTTGGCGATGGCAGCCGCGGGATGGACGAAGGCGTTGACGATCAGCACCACGTCCTCCAGAATCGGCTCCGGCAGGAAGCCGTCCTCGATGCTCAGCTCAATCGCCAGCTTGACGCCCTCGGCCGCCCGCTCGAAGAGACGACGCTGCTTCTCCGTGCGGATGGTCACCGTCGGCACCAACAGCGTGCGCGGGCGCTCCCCGATGATCTCCAGCCCGCGATCAGCGCCCCATTCGGCCAGCGAGCGCTCGATAGCGCGTCCCACGGGGCCATCCTTCAGGCCGATCAGCAGATCGACGTGGGCCAGCTCCTGGAATGGCGGCCCGGCGAAGCCCTCGCCCACCTTCATCGTCCAGCCGTCGATGGTACTCGGCGTCGCGGGTGTGGCGAAGACGTCGGTCATCACCTGCTTCTCGCCCAGCTCGTAGGTGATGGGGCGCTTGTCGATCTTGCCCAGCGCCTCCAGTTGGAGACGCAGTTCCTCGCGATCCTCGCGGCGGAAAGCGCCGCCCGGCACGATGGGATGGCGCGAATCGCCCACGTCGACGCCCATCATGCGCAGCCCTTCCTTGCAGGCCTGGTTGGCGCCGCAGCGCACCACGATGCGCACCAGCTTCTGCACTCTTTGCTGCCACTCCTGCGCCGTGGCGAGGTCGCCCTCCAGCGTGGCGCGGTGTACCTTCTGCCAGATGTCGGGGATCAGGTTGGCGCTGGCCAGGATCGCGCCGTCGGCCCCGGCACCTAGCGCGGCCTGCACCACCTCGTCGTGGCCGACGAAGATGGAGACCTTGCCTTTGACCTTCTCGAACATGGCCTCCATAAAGGGCAGATCGCCGGAGGAATCCTTGATGCCGATGGTGTTCTCAAAATCGAGCAGGCCGCCCTCGGCCGTCCACCACTTGAAGTGGGTGCCCGCGCACTGCGGGATGTTGTACATCACAATCGGCAGCCCCACCTTGTCCACGGCCCGGAAGTGATCGTAGACCTCGTTGAAGGATGGCTTGAGGAAGTATGGTGCCACGACCAGCGCGCCATCGACACCGGCCTCCCTGGCCCAGGCTGTCAGCGCCACCGTCTCGCGGGTGGAGGTGCAGCCGGTACCGGCCAGCACGGGCACGCGCCCATCCACCTCATCGAGGCAGATCTCGATCACCCGTTTGCGCTCCTCGATGCTCATATAGGAGAACTCGCCCGTCGTGCCACAGGGCACCACCCCGTCCACGTTGGGCAGCACGAACCGCAGCAACTCGCGGTAAGCGTCCTCGTCGATTGTATCGTTCTTGGTGAACGGCGTCACAAGCGCCGGGAAAATTCCCTTGAACCAATCAGTTTTGTATCCCATTCTATCCCTCCTAGCTCCTAGCTCCTAGTCCCTGATCTCTGACAAAGGCTTGTTCTATCGCCTTGGCCGCAGCGGCGTGGACACTCTTGGCGAGCGCGTTTCGATTCATCGCGCGGGGATGGACGGTCGCCAGCGCGACCATCACGTCCTCGTCGATGGAGGCCGTCGGGATGCGCTCCGTCTCCAGCGCGTCCACGATAGCCCGTGCCATCGCCCACTGCGTCGGGCCATAAATCATATTCGCCTGGCGCAGGTTCTTCTGCGGCAGCGTGGGCAACAACAGCGTCGATGGGCGCACAGTTAGCGCCGGTTCCAGAATCGTGGTCAACGCTTCGCGCCGATGGAGCGGGTAGGTCATCTGGAGCGCGTAGGCGTCGCCCAGCGGCGTCCCCTTGCCCCCGGCGATCAGATCGATCTGGACCTTGTTCAGTCCCTCACCGGCGAGGCCGCTCCCGATGCGCAGGCCGTGCTCGGCGATGATTTCCGGCGTGATCTCCAGGTCGTCGAAGCGCTCGGCCAGCGGGCCGTTGGGATATTGGAAAGCGGTCCCGCTCATCGGAATCTTGCCCAGCTTCTCCAGCTCGAGCCGGATCTCGGCGCGGGTCTCGTGGAGCAGCGCGCCGCCGACCGGTTTAAGCGGCTTGCGCGGCGGCCCCATATCGAGGCCCATCATCTTCAGCGCGGCCTTGACCGCCACCCCGCCGCCGTAACGGCAGAAGATGCGCGATAGTTTCTGCACCTGGCGCTGCTTGGCGCGGGCCTCCTCGATCTGGCCCTCGCCGACCAGGCGGATGACCGCTTGCCAGACTTCCGGGTAGACCTGGGCGCTGGCGAGGATCATGCCGCTCACTCCACCGGTCAGCGCGGGCAGCACCACCTCGTCGTGACCGACGAAGATGTCGATGCGGTCGCCGACATATTCCAGCAGTTCCATCGTGTAGGTCAGGTTGCCGGAGGAGTCCTTGAGGCCGATCACGTTCGGCAAGTCGGCCAGATCCTCGACCACAGTGCGCGGCAGGTAGCGATCCATCACCTGCGGGATGTTGTAGAGGATGATGGGCAGGTCGACCGCGGTGGCGATGTCGTAGAAGTGCTGGTAGACGCCCTTGTCGGAGGGGTGGAGGAAGTAGGGCGTGACGATGAGGGCCGCCGATGCGCCGGCCTCCCGCGCGTCGCGGGCCAGCGCGATGGCTTCTCGGGTGGACGAGGCGCCGCAACCGGCGATGACGGGCTTATCCTCAGCCTCCTCCACGCCGATCTCGACCAGCCGCCGCTGCTCCTCGCGGGTGAGGTAGCAGAACTCGCCCGTGGTGCCGCTGGTGACGATGCCGTCCACGTTCGGCAGCGCGTGTTTAATCAGGCGGCGGTAGGCGTCTTCGTCTATAAGCGAAGCGGCAGATTCCTTCTCTTTGTCGAAGGGAGTGACCAACGCGGGGAAAACTACGGGTGAAGATTCTTCACCCTTCAGCCACGGAACTTTGATAGGCATATTTACCTCCTGGCGTGATGCGTAATGCGTGATGCGTAAAAAAGACCCCGAGGAGAACTCAGGGTCTTGTGTCATCTATCTTTCGATATTTGTGCAGCCATAGCCAATGCCTCTTCGCGAGTTTGAATCTCGCCGGATGCCTGGGCCTCTTGCAGTGCTTTCAGCAAACGCCCAATCTCCGGGCCGGGCTTCAGCCCCAGCTCAGCCATCAGCTCGTGACCGTCGAGCAGCGGTGGCGGGGCGATGGTTTCCTCGCGGCGCTCGAAGTAGTGGGTCAAGAGAATCTCGGCCATCTCCAGACGCCGCGTCCAGCGCTGTTCCTGGAGATTCGGCCCCCAGGTCGCCAGATGATCGGCCAGGCTGAGCAGCACCGTCTCGACGCCGGCCTCGCCCAGGTCGCGGAAGTAGCGGTAAACGGCGCGGCGGCTGATCTTCTCTGCGCGGGCCAGATGGGCCGGGCGCAGGTGTCCATCGACCATCGCATGCACGAATCGCGCCTCGTCGCGGCTGAAGCGGAGCTTTTGCAAGCGCCTGGAAGCCAGCCGCGCCCCGGCCGGCTCGTGACCGTAGAAATGAATGTGATCATCCTCATCCACCGAGCGTGTTTCAGGTTTGCCGACGTCGTGCAGCAGGGCGGCCAGTTTGAGCAGCAGTGCCCGGTCCCGATCGGCGCTGATTATCACTCCCAGATGCTGGCGCAAGTCGCCGCTGAACTGGCTCAACCGCCGGGCCAGATCGCCCCAGGCGGCAGTTGGAACATCTGCCAATTCAGAAGCTAGAACCGACGGCGGGGGAGATTCGCCCTTGATGGCGGCTGTGACGCGCTCCACGGTATCCACCACCGCCAGGGTGTGACGCCACACGTCGAAGCGGTGGGGCATAGATTGGGGCGTCTCCGCGAGCGGCTCCAGCTCCGGCAGCAGGCGGAAGAGCAGGTCCAATTCCTCGAGGCGGCGCAGGAAAGCGGAGGCGCCGGAGAGCGCCATGCCGCGCACGAACTCATCGCGCAGCCGTTCGGACGAGGGCTGGAGCAGCAGCGAAGCGTCGCGTCGGATCCAGCCTTCCGTCTGTGGCTCGATCTGGAAATGAAGCTGCGCCTCCTGTCGCACCGCCCGCAGCAAGCGCACGGGATCGTGGCGGAAGGAGTGCTCGCTCACGGCGCGGATGAGGTGCTTCTTCAGGTCGGCCCGCCCGCCGGTCGGATCGATCAGCTCGCCCGTTTCGTCCAGGGCGATGGCGTTGATGGTAAAATCACGGTCGAGGAGATCGGCTTTCAGATCGCCGTCACTGCGGAGAAGGGCGAAGTCGAGATACAGCTGCGTATCTTCGTCAACGGTGAGGATGACGCGGCCCGTGCCGCGCTCTGCGTCCAGGGTATAGTAAGCGCCGCCCAATGCGTCGGCCACAGCCCGCGCCAACTGGATCGCATCTCTATCTACGGCGAAATCCCAATCGTGGACGGGGCGGTTCAGCAGCGCGTCGCGCACCGCGCCCCCGACCAGCCAGAGGTGTAAATCGAGGTCAGCAGCGAGGGCATAGACCGGCTCCAGGGGCCACTGGGAGAGATGAATGTGTGTAGTCATTGCTATGTTATGATACTGCATAAAATGGGCTTGTCAAGCCAATGCAGAAAGGGCGGGTTTTCGAAGCGATT
>CAZANJ010000280.1:0-4725 GCA_964486415.1 uncultured Anaerolineales bacterium | reverse complement strand
GGGATTACTTGGCTTGTTTTTGGTCGTGTGCTATAATCACCTCCCATGTGAAGTGGAGGAGGCTCTGTGCAACGTAGAGGTGGATGGATCACTTGGCTGGTTATCGTTGTCGTTCTCGCCACGCTCTTCCTAATCTGGCAATATTTTGACTATCGCTCGGCCATCCAAACGTTGCCCGAGGGAACGATCATGGCGGAGTTCTCAGTAGGGGGAATGACGCACGAACAAGCGCTCAACGCTCTGGAAGTGGCCTTCGCTACCCCCCTTGAGGTCACATACCAAGACGAGCAGCTTTCACTATCCCCGGAGAACGTCGGCCTACGATATGATGCAGAGGCAACTGCCGCCAATCTAAAGGCCGCGCTGACCCCTAGAAGAGGGCTGAACGGTTTCGTAGCCCACATTCTAGGGCGCCATTTTACCCCAGGGAATGTCCCTGTAGCCGTCGGCTACTCGGAAGAAGAGCTCGAAGCTTTCCTCACACGGGTCGCCAATCAATATGATCGCCCGCCACAAAAGCCTTTGCCCATCCCGGACAAGTTGACCTTCCGCGCTGGCAAAGTCGGGAGCAAGCTGGACATCGCAGCATCTCGCACTCGTCTAGCGTCCGCGCTTGTATCGGCCGACAAGCAGCATGTCGAGCTGGTCGTGCAAATCGAAGCAGTGCCGCCGATGGACATAGAGATGTTGAGGACAATGCTCCAGACTCTATTGGATGAGCACGCCGAATTATTGCCAGGCATTTTCATCAAAGACCTACAGACTGGGAAAGAATTGGGGATCAACGCCGAGGTAGCTTACAGCGGGATGGGTTTGCTCAAGATCGCCATCCTGGAGGAGACATACCGCACTACCCAACCCGAACAGATTCAAGCGGCCGAGACCGAGGTAAAACGATTGATCAGTGAGACGGTGCAAAGCACAGAATCGGACAAACACACCGCTGCCAACATTCTCCTGCGCGATGTCATCGCTGAAGGGGACGAGTTCCAAGGAGCTATGAAGCTCACCGAAGCCATGCATCGCCTAGGGCTGCAAAACACATTCATGGTAGCGCCTTATGGCGAGCAGGGAAGCATAAAGGTCAGCACGCCGGCCAACTCTCGCGCCGACGTGACGACTACGCCCGATCCCTACATCCAGACGACGCCATTGGACATAAGCCTGCTTCTGGAGATGATATATCAGTGCAGCCGAGGCGGTGGCACACTGTTGGCCCTTTATCCTGACACACTCACCGCCGGTGAATGCAACGCGATGATCCAATGGATGACTCAGAATCGCATCAACAGCCTCATCGAAGTTGGGGTGCCAGTGGATACAGTGGTGGCGCATCGACATGGGTGGACCACTGACACTCAGGCCGACGCCGCGATTATATTCAGCCCCGGCAGCGATTTCATATTGACCGTCTTCCTCCACCATCCCCAATGGCTGGCATGGGAGGAAGGGGCACTTTTGATAACCGATATCACCAAAGCGACCTATAATTACTTTAACCCAACCCAATGAATTATGGACACGATCGAGATAATGAGGTAGAGCATGGGATCCCTTGACACTCGTCATATAAATCTATCCGACCTCCCTCCCGAACAAAACGAGGGGCAAAAACAAAAGACCCCGCTAGGAGGTGCAGGGACGCGGCGGTATGACATTTCCGCCCAAGAGCAAACCAAGCTTCCAGAGGGACGTCGACTGCCAGATGGGCACCTGCTCCAGGAGCGTTACCGTATCCTGGGTGTGAGGGCTATCGGCGGTATGAGCTCCGTCTATAAAGCCCAGGATCTGCGCTTCTCCAACGTCACCCGACTATGCGCCGTCAAGGAGATGCTCAACACCGCCAACGATCCCGAAGTGCGGGCCGTGATCGTGAATAATTTCGAGCGCGAGGCCAACATCCTCGCCACTCTGAGCCATCCGGGTATCGTCCAGGTCTACGACTATTTCAGCGAGGGTGACCGTAGTTATCTCGTTCTGGAATACGTGGATGGCAAGGACCTGGGAACCATCCTGGAGGAGAGCACGGGCTTCCTCCCAGAAGAACAGATCGTCCGATGGGCGATTCAAATTTGCGACGTCCTGAACTATCTACACGATCACGAGCCGCAGCCCATTGTCTTCCGCGATATCAAGCCGCCCAATGTGATGCTCGACAAGCATAATCGCATCCGCCTGGTGGATTTCGGCATCGCCAAGATGTTCCAAAGCGGGGAAAAGGGCACGATGATCGGCACCGAGGGGTACGCGCCGCCGGAGCAATATCGCGGTATCTCAGATCCCCGAGTGGATGTTTACGCCCTGGGGGCGACAATGCATCACCTGCTCAGCAAGCAGGATCCCCGGCAGGAGCCGCCCTTTTCCTTCCACGAGCGCCCCATCCACAAGTCCAACCCCGAAGTCTCCATGGAATTGGTGGAGATCGTCAAACGAGCGCTGGAGTACAACCCCGATGACCGCTATGGTTCTATCAGGGAGCTACAGCAAGCGCTGGCTCAACTGCGCTCGGCGCGCAGCCTGGGCAGCGTGGAGAGTTTCCAGGACACGCCGTCCATCTCCACCGGCGGCGACATTATGGAGCTGTGGCGCTTCGCCTGTGAGGACGAGATCCGCTCGGCGCCAACGATCCACCATGACACCGTCTACGTCAGCGCTTATGACCACAACCTCTACGCCATCAACGTCGACACAGGGAAGTTCCGGTGGAAATGCGCCAGCGAGGGCGGGATGGCCTCTTCGCCCTACGTGCACGAGGGCCGCGTGTTCGTCGGTTCATCCGATCACAAGCTTTATGCCGTCAACGCGGTCAGCGGGCGGGTATCTTGGGCTTGCGCCACAGAGGGCAAGGTCTGGTCCTCCCCCAAAGTCGCCTTCGGCCACGTGTTCATCGGCTCCGACGACCGCCAACTCTACGCCATCAGCGTCTACAGCGGGCGCGTCGCTTGGGCCTTCAACGCGGATGGGATGGTACGCTCGTCACCATCCATAGACGAAGACGCCATCTATGTGGGTTGTGAGGCTGGCTCCGTATACGCCATAGAGACCAGCAGCAAGCTGCGCTGGCGCTTCAGCGCCCGACGCGGCGTGACTTCCTCTCCTGCCTTGACCGAGGAGATGCTCTTCGTCGGCAGTCACGATAGGCACGTCTATGGATTGGACATTCGCTCAGGCTGGTCGGTCTGGCGCTTCCGCACCGAGGGGCCTATCATCTCCTCGCCGGCTGTGAGCGAAGAATTGGTCTACATCGGCTCAGCCGACGGTCATCTATACGCGCTGGACGCCGGCGATGGCTACCTCGCCTGGCGCTTCGCCACGGACGATCAAGTGGTCTCATCGCCCGTTGTCTACGAGGGAGCGGTTTACTTCGGATCCATCGATGGAAAGGTCTACAGCCTGGACGCCAAGAACGGCGATCTGCGCTGGAGCTTCCAGACGGAGGGGCCGGTGATAGGCTCCCCCACGGTGGTGGATAGCGTTGTCTATGTCGGTTCCTCCGACAACAACCTCTACGCGCTCCCCGCCTAAGGAAAAGGAATTATGTCATTTTTTTTACGCAAGCTTCTAGGATGGGGAGAGCCTACTCCCGCCCAACCCAAGGCAGAAGAAACAGAACCAGAACAGCGCCCCCCTCAACCCGAACCGGTCGTACCATCGGACCACTCCCGGATCAAGGTGGGGTGGGGCACCGATGTGGGGGTGGTGCGCAGCCACAACGAGGACACCGCGCTGGTCATCACCGCCGTCCAGGACGGGGATGAAGAGACGATGCCCTTTGGACTCTTCATCCTGGCGGACGGGATGGGGGGCCATCGCTCCGGGGAGGTAGCCAGCTCCCTGGCCGCGAGAAGTGTAGCTCAACACATCATCCAACAGTTTTACTTGCCGACCATCAGGCAAAAAGGGCAAGAGCACAACGCAGATCAGCCCACGTTGAACGAGGTATTGATAGAGGCCGCACAGACGGCCAACCGGGCCGTGGCAACAGAGGTACCCGGCGGGGGGACGACGCTGACCTACGCGCTGGTCGTCGGCCCGCAAGCCTACATCGCGCACGTGGGAGATAGCCGCGCCTATATTATCACCGATAACGGGCTGAAACAGATCACGCACGATCACTCGCTGGTGGACCGGTTGGTCAGGCTGGGACAACTGACGGCTGACGAGGCCGCTGTTCATCCGCAGAAGAATGTGCTCTACCGCGCTATCGGGCAGGAGGGTGAGCTGGAGGTGGATACCCACATGCACGCTCTCCCGGAAGGGGGGCGTCTACTGCTTTGCAGCGATGGGCTATGGGGCGCTTTGGACGCGGAGGATGTCCTGGACATCATCACAAAAGCCGTCTCGCCACAGACCGCTTGTGAGGAACTGATCGATGCCGCCAATCAAGCCGGGGGGCGCGATAACATCGCCGTCATTCTATTGGAATCGCCCTTTGGGTAAATGTAACAAGTTTCAGGTTGCAAGTTTCAGGTTTCGGGTTGGCCGAGTAGGTTATGAGAGGGCAAAGTATGGATACTGCGTTTGACGCCGAACAAAAATATACCGCTGCCATTGATTACTACGCTATTTTAGGCATCCCGCAATCGGCGACACAGGAGGAGATTCAAGAGGCCTACGGCAAAATAGCGCACCGCTACGATCCCAGTGGCTCAGATAGCCGGAGGAGCTCAAGCGCGACCAGCCCTTTCTACAAGGCTCAAAAAGCTTACGCTGTGCTGAGCGATC
>CAZANJ010000279.1:2848-4727 GCA_964486415.1 uncultured Anaerolineales bacterium | reverse complement strand
TATCCCGCCATCACCTTGACGTAGACCTTGCGCGTGCGCGGGCCGTCGAACTCCGAAAGATAAATGCCCTGCCAGCGGCCCAGCGCCAAGCGACGGTTCTCAATCAACACAAACTGGGAGGCACCCATAAGGGAGCTTTTGAGATGGGCCGGAGAATTGCCCTCGCCGTGGCGATACTGGGAACGCTGCGGGGAAATTTTGTCCAGCCCCAGCCCCATATCTTGCTGCACGCTGGGATCCCAATTCTCGTTCAGCGTCACGCCAGCGGTGGTGTGGGGACAAAAGATGTAACACACGCCCTCCTCCACTCCCGCGTCACTGACGGCGGACTGGACTTCAGCCGTGATGTCGTGGAACGCCTGACGCCCTTTCGTCGAAACGGTAATTTTCTCCATAGCTCAAGTATAACCCTTCCCTGTGAATTTACAATAGCCAATGCCCTCACAGCAAAGCCAGAACCAACAAGGACTTGACAGGATTTACAAGATTAACAGGATTTTCTACCTATAAATCTTGTAAATCCTGTTAATCCTGTCGAAACCGGGGCGCTATCCGGGCAGCAGCTCGGCCCGCAGTCGTGGCGCGTAGGCATCGATGGCACGCGGCGTGATGGCATTCGACTTGATCACATCGGCGTAAAGATCGGCACTGGGGCGCGGCGTTCGGACCTGCGTATCGGGATCGAGCTCGATCAGCCCAAAGCGCAGCGTCCAGCCCTCGGCCCACTCGAAGTTATCCACCAGCGTCCAATGATAATAGCCCTGCACCGGATAGCTGCGCTGGATAGCGTGCCACATCTGGTGCAGATGGCTCAGAAGATAACGCGGTCTCTGATCATCATCGTCATCGGGAACCCCATTCTCCGTGACGTAGATGGGCAAGTCCAACCGCGCCAGGCGCTGCAAGCAACGGAACATCCCTGCCGGGTAGAATTCACCGTAACCGCCGTCGAGCAGCTCGGCGCCGTCGGCGTGGAAGCGGCGGGCGAGAAAACCCTGCGACCGCGAGCGGTCAAAGGCGACCATATCACGGGTGTAATAATTTAGCCCAATCCAATCGAGCGTCTCGCGCAGCTTCAACGCCAGCCCAAAGCCCAGCGGCGGCCTCCAGACCCCGCGCGTCAGGGCGGTCAGGATAGCCTGGTTGTAGACTCCATCCATGAAGCGAGCAATGCGCCGATCCAGCAGAGAGCTTGGATTGGCCGGATCGAGGATGCGCATATTGTGGGCCAGCCCGACGCGGGCCTCCGGCTGCCGCTTGTGTATCTCGCGATAAGCGGCGGCGTGGGCGATCAGCAAGTGGCGGATGACGCGCATCGCGGCCCCAAAATCGGAGGCGCCAGGCGGAAAAACGCCCTCCACGTATCCCATATAGCCGTAGACGTTCGGCTCGTTGATCGTGCACCACAGGTCACAGTGGGGAGCCAGCACATCGACGACGCGCCCCACGAAACGCGCGAAGAGATCAACCGTCTCCGGCTCAGTCCAACCGCCTTGCTCCTCAAGCCAGAGGGGGTTAGTGAAGTGATGGAGCGTGACCATGGGCTCGATGTCCCGCTCGCGCAAGGCCCGCACCATCTCGACATAGCGCCCCAACGCGGCCTCGTCGAACTTGCCGGGGAGCGGTTCGACGCGCGACCACTCGACAGAGAGGCGCAATGCGTTTAGGCCCAGATCGGCGGCACGGTCGAAATCGGCCTCCGCCTCATTCCACCAGTCACAGGCGGCCCCGGACCGCTGGCCCTTCTTGATACGCCCCTCCTCCTCTTCCCAGGCCCACCAATTGTTGTTCCTGTTCCCGCCCTCGACCTGGTGAGCGGCGGTGGCGACTCCCCACTTGAAATCGTTTGGAAAATAGAACGTCGCTTCTGGCATAAGGC
>CAZANJ010000279.1:0-2748 GCA_964486415.1 uncultured Anaerolineales bacterium | reverse complement strand
CTCACTTCATGGTCACCGTTTTTTCGGCTTTTGTCAAGTTCGAGGCGCAAGCGATGCCGCCGGGACGACGGCGCTCCCGTGTCTTTACGCCTTTCTCAATCGGCTTTGTAAAATCGCCCTCATGTCAAAGAATATACAGCCAAAAATTTTTTCCTTCGGAGCAAGATCATGAGAAATGTCATGGATTGGGCGACTTTCTCCCATTTAAGACAAACGCAGAGGAACAAATGTGCGACATCGCATCCCACATATGGGATTATCAAGGCGTTCAGCCCAACTACTGGGATTAAATGGACCATTTTGGCCATCCATTCCTCCCTTCCAAACCTCTATCTTAAAACGCGGAATCTTTAAGCTTTCTATGCCTATAGCGGTTGTCAGAGGCCCTCTCCTCTGGTAGAATATGCCCGAGCTTCGGAGGGCAAGGACAGACTTACTACCGCAGAGGGATTTCAACCTCAGATCGGCAACTTCAGTCGCCGAAACGCACCATCACCTTTGCAGTGCCACTTTTTTATGCCGCACCCCACGCTGATCCTTGCCGCCAGTAAAATCTCATTTATTTTGTCTATAAAGCGCTGCTATCCCTGGCGTGTTTCCTGTGGAGGAACATGGGCAACATTTGCTTGCCCAAGCTGGGCGGTTACCGCACGAGTGTGAAAACAACGGAATCATCCGGTGCATCTTTCCTGAACTCAAATAATGAACCCAACCCAAATCTGGTCAGCGGCCCTTGGCGAACTCCAACTTCAAATGACGAAAGCCACTTTCGACACTTGGCTTCGCAACACCCAAGCGTTGAGATATGAAGATGGCAATCTCATCATAGATGTCGAGAGTGGCTACGCCAAAGATTGGTTAGAAAAAAGGTTGATCGCCGTCATCAAACGCACGCTCAACCGCATCGCGGGACGCACCATCGGCGTCAAGTTCATCGTAGGAAACCAGGCCCCCGCCGAGCAAGAAGAGGACGCCCCGCTGCTCAATATGTCATCCTCGCCGACGCCGGGCCGGGCATCGGAAGCACCGGTTCCAAAGTCACCCCCAGAGATGCCGAAGGAAGAGGCCAGAGCGCAAGCTTTCGAGCCGGCCACCTCCTCCGCTCTAAACCCACGCTACACGTTCGAGAGCTTTGTGGTGGGGCCAGGTAACCGATTAGCACAAGCTGGCTCGGTGGCCGTGACCGAGAGCCCTGCCAGCGCCTACAACCCCCTCTTCATCTACGGAGGCGTAGGGCTTGGCAAGACTCACCTGCTCCACGCCATCGGACATGCATGCCGGGCAAGGGGACTGAACATCCTCTACGTCTCCTCGGAGACCTTCACCAACGACCTGATCGACGCCATCCGATCCCACACCACAGACAGCTTCCGGGATAAATACCGCACCGCCGATGTGCTTATGGTGGATGACATCCAGTTCATCGCTGGCAAGGAGCGGACCCAAGAGGAGTTCTTCCACACCTTCAACGCGCTCCACAGCACCGATAGGCAGATCGTGCTCTCCTCGGATCGGCCCCCGAAAGCGCTGAGCACGCTGGAGAAACGGCTTTGCTCCCGCTTCGAGTGGGGGCTGATCGCCGACATTCAGCCTCCCGATCTGGAGACACGCATCGCCATATTGCGCTCCAAGGCGGCCATGGGCGATGTGCCCGTATCCGACAAGATTTTATCCGTAATCGCGACTCGGGTACAAAGCAACATTCGCGAACTTGAGGGCGCCCTCAACCAGGTAATCGCCATATGCAGACTGACCGATCAGCCACTCACCATTGAAGTCGCAGAGGCCGCTTTGAGCAACCTGCTTCCCCAACACCGCGAGTTGACCCCGTCCCAAATTATGGAGAAAGTAGCGCGCCACTTTGGCCTAGAAACCGAAGCGCTCACCGGCCGCAGTCGCAAACGAGACATTGCCCGCCCCCGCCAGATAGCGATGTACCTCATCCGCGAGGAGACGGACGCCTCGCTGCCCCAAATCGGGACCTTGTTAGGAGGACGTGACCACTCCACAGTCATTTACGGTTATGAGCGTGTGGCCGACCTGATGGAGGAAAACTCCGATCTTCGCCAAGACATCGTAATGCTACGCCAGCAACTCTACAGTCACAACTAGCTCCACAAATCTTCCACACCCTTTTCCCAACTCATTTTCCCAATCCTGGCCTTAGCTCATCGGTTTATCCCACATTTGGGATATTTTGCCCCCGAACTAAGTTTTCCACAACCTACCTGTGGATAACTCGCCAAATTCTGTGGATAAGTGTGAATGGATGTGGATAACTTTATCGTTTGCGGTCTGCTCATGTTGGAAATTTGTGGGTTTTGTGTTCCCTCGCTCATGATTTAGTTTTTCTCTCCACGCTGTCCACAACCGCATGTGGACAAATAACCCAAACTTTATCCCAGATATGGGATTAAAAATCTCACACCCCCCACAATTTGGGAAATAGTGCTTAAAACCTCCCTTTATCCCAATATCCACAGCCCCTACTACTACGACTACATATAAACATGATCTTAATGATATTGTGAATACTTTCACTAAGTACTCAGGCATCTCCCAAACTGATTGATGGAATCTGACTCAAGCACGACCTGAAATCGGGAAAGTTTAAGGCGGGCGCATTTACAGGTTGAGGGAGGACGACTTCGGAAGTTTCTAATACTGCTTTGCTTATCAAATTGTACCGATAAGAAGTCTGGAATCGCTAAATTGCAGGAGTTAAATTCAGGGTAAATTTACCTCACG
>CAZANJ010000278.1:0-4730 GCA_964486415.1 uncultured Anaerolineales bacterium | reverse complement strand
TTACACCGCCACCTCTCAGAACACGCGCGGGCGGTACGTGCTGGTGCGGCGCTAGCATCCGCAGGTTATTACGATTGTCGTTCATCCCTCTGCCCCACCCCGGATAACGGAGCTCACGTCAGGTTCAAGTCCCAGATCTTGGACACGATGCCGCGCAATCTGGCCTGATCGGCGATGGGGCCGGTCAGCGTGGTGATAGACGTGCCATCGCTCGCGATCTCAACCTCAACTGTCATATCGGTGAACCAGTCCGACCACTGCTCGTCGAGAGCGCCCTTCACCTTGACTTGATAGACGTCGGTCATAGCCCCTCTCCTCTGATGACCCCTGCGACAAACTCAGGACGGGGATTTGGAAATAAATAACCTACTTGCGCCGCTTCCGCTGGATTGCCAAATCCGGCGAGTTTAGCTCTGGATCGCCAGATCCAGAGCGAGCAGAGTGGGTAAATTATTTCTTTCTGAATCCCAGGGTAGCGAATTACCGAATTATTTTCTTAATTTTCATTACTGGTCCAGTAGGCCGATCAATTGTCGCCAACCCTTCCTGATCTGGAGCGAGCGCCGCTGCCAGGTGCCGACGATACCATACGGCAGGAACATCACCAGAGCGATGAAGATTAGGCCGAATACCAGCGGCCAGCGTGCGCCGAACCACTGGTAAAAGAAGTGTCCGGAGATCTCCATCAGTGCTGCTCCCAACATCGGGCCGATGAGCGTGCCCGTCCCGCCCAGGATGGTCATGATCAGGGCATCGATGGTGGTGTTGCTTCCGGTCATCGTTGGCGTTGCGCTCGCTGTCCACAGGGAGAAGACGGAACCGGCCAATCCTGCAATGATCGCGGAGATGACGAAGGCCAGCGTGCGGTAGACAGCGGGATTGTAGCCGATCATCCGGGTCCGACTCTCATTCTCCCGCAGGGCGATGAAGACGCGGCCAGTGGGCGAGTTCACTACACGGCGTGCGACGAGGTACATCAGCACCGCAAACGCCAGGGTCACGAAGTAGAATCGCAGACGGTGATGGGTCGGGTTGATCCACGCCGGCGCCGGCACGCCGTGCAGACCCTGATCGGCCCCGGTCCACTCGACGAAATCCGTGGCCTTGGACAGGATGTGAATCGCCTCCCCGATGGCCAGGGTGATCATCGCGAAGTAGACGCCGCTCACCCGGGCCGAGACCACGCTGAACAGTAGCCCCAGCAGGATCGACATCGCCATGGCAATCAACCCCGCCGCGAGGAGCAAGAGCGGCTCCGTGATGTCGAGGCCGCCGATGAACGTGATGCGATACTGGGAGAGGATGCCGGGCGCCACGTGGGCCAGGAAGAGGGCCGTGGCGTAGGCTCCACCGCCGAAGAAGGCAGCATGTCCAAACGATAGAATGCCCACGTAGCCCATCAGGAGATCATAGCTCATAGCGTAGACCGCCATAATGAAAACGAGGATCATTTGCCCTTGCCAAAACTTGGGCGGGCCAGCGTAGACCGTTGAGCCAGTGAGCCAACTGAATGCGAAGGGAAAGAGAATCAGCCCGGCCAAAAGTAGCAGGGCCGACCAGCCTCGTTTGAGCCAAGCCCTTACTTGGTCGATCACAGAAGATGCCTGGGTATTTGCCCGCATAGTGGTCACTGTCTTACTCCTTCCTGCCAAATAGGCCGGCCGGTTTCACGAGCAGCACGATCGCCATCACGATCACGGTCGAGGCCTCGGAGATGGCCGGGGTCAGGCTGAATTTCAAGGCCAGGTAATCGCCGAAGGCGCGGGCCAGGCCCAGGAGCAGCGCGCCGATGGCGGCCCCGCTGTAGCTCCCCATCCCACCGATGACGACGGTGATGAAGCCTTGCATCAAGAAGCGGTCGCCCATCACGGGCTCCACCGGGATGAAGGGCGCAGCGCCGATGCCCCCCAGCGCCGCCAGGCCCGCGCCCAGCACGAATACCAGGGTGAAGACGCGCCGCACGTTGATACCCAGCGCCTCCACCATCTCCCGATCCTGCACGCCGGCGCGGATGATCATGCCCAGCCGAGAGTAGTTCATCAGAAGATGGAGCGCGATCAGCATCACCACGCCGAGGGCGATGATGAACAGGCGGTAGCTGGGGAAAGTCACGCCCAGCACGTCCACGGTGGCGGTGTGCTCGGAGAACCAGGCCAGGATAGAATCGGCCTTGCCCGGCTGCGAAAAGAGTGGTGGGCGGCTCATCTGGTACGGTAGCGGATCCCATAGCACCTGGATCAGCTCAGTGAGCACAAAGGCGAGCCCCAGGGTCACCAGCACCTGGAACAGGGGGCGCTCGTAGAGGGGGCGAATCAACCCCATCTCGACGACGGCGCCCAACCCCCCGCCGATCAGCGCTCCCACGAGCAGGCTCAGCAGGAAACGCCAGTTGGCGTTCAGCTTCAGCGCGGCGATCGGCCCGGCCTCTCGGATCAGCGTGGCGAAGACGGTCAGGATCAGCAAGGCGGCAAAGGAGGCGAGACCGCGATAAGCCTCCTCGTGGTGGATGGCCTGCGAGCGGTCGCCGGGGCGCGCCTGGGCCAGCGCCAGGAGCAGCCCGGCGATCAACATCAGAGTCGGTCGAGACCAGAAGGTCCGCAAGGGCTCCTGCGGGGTGGCCTCCTCCAGGGGATCGGCGGCGACCATCGAGGGCACCATGGCTGTCTCGGCCAGATCCTTGATGTCCAGGCCCAGCGTGCCAGCCAGGCCAACCCCGATAGCTCCCAGGATCAGGATAAATTGCAGCGCGCGCCGCCACTCCTCGGAGATGGGCCAGTCTATGGCGAGCTTGCGCAGGGCCGGCGTCAGGGCCAAACCGGCCATCAGCGCAAACACCAGGGGCGCCAGGCCGAAGAGGAATGTGGGGTTGGTGTAGAACTGCCAGCCGGCGTAGGCGCCGACCATGAACATCGTGCCGTGGGCGAAGTTGAGCACATCCATCAGGCCGAAGATCAGCGTGAGGCCCGCGGCGACCATGAAGAGAAGCGCTCCCAGCGTCAGGCCAGAAAGAAGGGTCCTGACGAAGGGCCTCTGCCCCATCGCCGTCCAGCCGACGACGCTCAGCACGACCAGCACAGCGACGAAGATCAGGTAGGCGCTCCGTTCGCGCAAAAGTTGCTTCAAGTTCATCGTCCACCTCCACCCTTGCTCACTGACGCGCCGAGGTGTTGCTGGATCAGCGCCTCATCCTCCACCAGGGCCTGCATCTCCCCTTCGTGGACCGTCTCGCCGTCGTCTATGATGTAGTAGTACTCGCCCAACTGGCTGGCCATCAGGAAGTTCTGCTCCACCAGCAGCACCGTGGTCGTGGCGCTGAGCTCCCGGATGGCCTCCATCACCTGCTCGATCAGCACAGGTGCCAGTCCGGAGCTGGGCTCATCGATCAGCAGGAGCTGATTGTCCGGCACCAGAGCGCGGGCCACGGCCAACATCTGCTGCTGCCCGCCCGAAAGATGGTCCCCTGGCAGGTGATAGAGCCGCTTCAGGTCGGGGAAGAGGTCGAAGATGAAATCCGCCTTGCGCTCCAGGTCGCCCCTCTCGCGCTCCGCGATTTTGAGGTTCTCGCCCACGCTCAAGGCGCGGAAGATGGCGCGGTGCTCCGGCACATAGCCGATGCCCATCGCGCCGATGTCGAAGGCGCGTTTACCCTGAATCTCCTCGCCGTTGAAGACCACTCGGCCCTGGCTAGGCGGCGTCAAGCCCATAATCGACCGCAGTGTGGTGGTCTTCCCGGCGCCATTGCGCCCCAGCAGCACCGTGATGCTTTCTCGGCGAACGCTCAGAGAGACGCCCTCCAGGATATGGAACTGACCGATGTAAGTATGGATACCCTCAACGTCCAGGATGTGATTCATTCGGAGCCTCCAAAGGTCGTCGAGAAGTCGCCATAAAGCATGCCCAGGTAAGCTTCCTGCACCTTCTGGTGAGCGGCGATTTCCTGCGGAGCGCCCTCGGCCAGCACGCGCCCATGGTGCATCACGGTGATGATGTCCGAGATACTCATCACCACGTCCATGCGGTGTTCCACCAACACAATCGTCTTGTCCCTGGCGGCCATGATCTTCTCGATTACGTCCAGCAGCGCTGGCACCTGCTCCGATGACATACCGGCGGTCGGCTCATCCAGAAGCAGCACCTCCGGCTCGCTGGCCAGCATGATGCCCAACTCCAGCTTTCTCTTGTCGCCATGGGGTAGATTGCGGGCCAGGTGCTGCTCGCTCCCCTCCAGACCCACGCGTTGCGCGATCTCCCTCGCCTTCTCCCGATAATTTCCAAAGCTGGCGTGATGGCGGAAGAGCTTGAAGTTGTCCTTCCCCACCGCTTGAGCCGCCAGGCGGATGTTCTCCAGCACCGGTAGGTTGGGGAAGATGTTGGTGATCTGAAAGGAGCGTCCCATACCGATGTGGGCGACGCGGTAGGAGGGTAAGTTTGTGACATCCTCGCCTTTGAAGAAAACGCGCCCCGTCGTTGGCGGCATGGTGCCGCTCAGCAGATTGAAGAGCGTCGTCTTTCCCGCGCCGTTGGGGCCGATGATCGAGTGCAGCGTGCAAGCGCGAACCTGCACGCTGACATCCTCCACGGCCACCAAGCTCCCGAATTCCTTGCGGAGATGTTGGGCTTCCAGAATAACCTCGTGCCCGGATTTAGGTCTCATCAGCCTCTGACCTCATCATAAGGTTGGGGCCCTAAAGGTTTCATTGCACATAAAACCTTTAGGGCCTGGGTATAGT
>CAZANJ010000277.1:3120-4731 GCA_964486415.1 uncultured Anaerolineales bacterium | reverse complement strand
GTTCGCGTGGTTACATAGCTCAGAGGGGGTGTGCCACCCCCGTGTCTGGGTCGAGCTTACTCTCATTCCCAGATATGGGGCGCGGGTGACACACCCGCTTTGAGCACCACGCGAACTACCAAAGAGCCCAAGATTTATAGCAGTAAATCCTGTCGAAAGCCTTTTTGTCTCGTCCAGGTCAGGGCCTAACCCATGAAACCCTTGCACAGATGACAAAAATCTTACGGCAAGGAAGCACTTTCGGTTTGAGATCGCTTTCAGGTTAGGCTTTTTGGTTCCGGCTTCGCCGGGTTGGGGAAGTCACAAGCAGAGAGATGTCAATGCGCAAAAGAACTGATCACAAAAAAGTAATCCTCATCACCGGCGCCTCCTCCGGAATCGGCAAGGTCTGCGCCGAGCACCTGGCACAGGAGGGCCATCTGGTCTTCGGCACCAGTCGCCGCGCACCATTCCCGCCGGAAGCGCCACGTCCCGGTTCCCCTCGCATGCTCCAGATGGACGTGAACGAGGAGGAATCGGTTCAGCGTGGGGTGGATTTTATACTGGAAGAAGCGGGCCAGCTCGACGCTGTGGTGAATAACGCGGGGTTCGGCATCGCCGGTGCGGTGGAGGATACCTCAATCGATGAGGCCAAAGAGTTGTTCGAGACCAACTTCTTCGGCGTGATGCGCGTCTGTCGAGCCGTCCTCCCGGCGATGCGCGAGCGCCGGTAGGGCCTGATCGTGAACATCAGCTCCCTGGCTGGCTTGATCGGATTGCCCTATCAGGGCCTGTACAGCGCCACCAAGTTCGCCATCGAGGGCCTGACAGAAGCGCTGCGCATCGAGGTGCAGCCGTTCGGCGTTCACGTCGTGCTCATCGAGCCGGGCGACATCCGCACATCATTCACCGACAACCGCCGCATGGTCGTGGGCGCGGAAGCTTCGGTTTATGCGGATGATTGCAAGCATATGATGGAAATTGTGGAGATCGACGAGCGGAACGGGGCTCCCGCGGAGGGAGTCGCTTACTTGCTGGCTCGCATCATGGCCCACCCCGCGCCCCGACTGCGCTATCGGGTCGGGCCGCTGACGCAGAAAATAGCCGGTGCGCTGAAGGGTGTGCTGCCGGGGCGGCTCTTCGAGTGGGCTTTGACGCAATACTACCTGCGCTGATAAGCTTACTACAAACGGTAGCTGTCCGGATGGGGGGTGAAACTCCGACGTCGCTTCTTCTCGCCGTGGCGGCGCTTATCCTTCAGCCGCCGTCGCTCCGACGCCGCCGTGGGCTTCGTCCTGCGGCGGGTTTTTGGTCTCTGAGCCGCCTTGCGGATCAGCGCGACCAGCCGGTCCAACGCTTCCTGTCGATTGCGCGCCTGGGAGCGGCGATTGCCGGCCTCGATGAGCAGTTGTCCGTCCTTGGTCATTTGATTTCCGGTCAATTTGATCAGTCGCTCGCGGACGCGATCGGGCAGCCCCGCATTTTCCACGTCGAAGCGGATTTGCACCGCTGTGGCGGCCTTGTTGACTTTCTGGCCGCCCGGCCCCGAGGCACGGGTGAAGTTCACGTCGATGGCACTCTCATCAATGGCGATTCGTTGTGTGATTTGTATCATTTTTCAAGTTGCAGGTT
>CAZANJ010000277.1:0-3020 GCA_964486415.1 uncultured Anaerolineales bacterium | reverse complement strand
CTGATTTCCCAAATCGTCCGTTCTGAGTAAAATATGAATGGCCTGTGTCCACGCGGCCCACTCAAGTCTGGGGTTGCGAAGCTCTCTGAACCGGGCCTATAATCCGAATCGGCGGGCGGGATAATCTCCAGGAGGAGGAATAATGCGCGGTAGTTTGAAGTTCAAAACATTGACGCTCTTCATCACCCTGGCGTTGGCGCTGACGCTGACGGCCCCGGCCCTCGCTCAAGGATCGACCACCCACGTCGTCCAGCCCGGCGAGAATCTGTTCCGCATCGGGCTGCGCTATGGCGTGACGGTGAACGCGATAACGGCGGCCAATGGACTGAGCAATCCCAGCCGCATCTACGTCGGCCAGCGGCTGGTCATCCCCTCTTCGACAAGCTCAGGACGCAGCAGCGGCGGCAGACCATCCAGCCCGTCCGCGCCCTCATCGGGGGTGCACGTCGTGCAGCCCGGCGAGAATCTGTATCGCATCGCGCTGCGTTACGGCACGACCTACCAGGCGCTCTCGGCGGCCAACGGCATCGTTAACCCCAATCGCATCTACGTCGGGCAGCGGCTGAACATCCCTCCTTCGACAAGCTCAGGACGCAGCAGCGGCGGCGCAGCGCCATCAGGCCCGTCTTTGCCCCCCTCCGGCGGTCACTCTGGCCGTTGGATCGACGTGGACCTCAGCGCCCAGCGCGTCACCGCTTACCAGGGAAACACCGCGCTGCGCAGCACCTACGCCTCGACCGGGCGCTCCTACACACCGACCCCGACGGGGCAGTATCGCATCTACGTCAAATACACCTACGCCGATATGTCCGGCCCCGGCTACTACCTGCCCAACGTGCCCTACGTGATGTATTTCCACCGGGGCTACAGCTTCCACGGCACCTACTGGCATTCCAACTTCGGCGTCCCGATGAGCCACGGCTGCGTCAACCTGCCCACGTCGGAAGCGCAATGGCTCTATTCGTGGGCCTCGGTGGGCACGCTGGTCAACATTCACTATTAGGACCGGTGTAAAGGTCGCGCTCGCGCACGTAAGACTCCACCGCTGGCGGGATCAGGTATCGCAGCGGCAAGCCCTCGCGCACCCGTCGCCGCAGATCGCTGCCGGAGATGTCGAGGTAGGGCGCGTCAATCCACCTCAGCCGCTCCGGCAGCCTGACTATCTTCTCCCCCAGCGATTCCAGATCCACGTCCCAGCCGGGGCGCTTCATCGCCGCCAGCAAGGCCCGCTCCACGATAGCTTCGGGCCTCCACCAGTTGGGCAACTGGGCCAGGCTATCTCCACCGATCAAGAAATAGAGGGTCGCTTGGGGGAACTCTCGCTGCAAGAGGGCCAACATATCGACCGTGTAATGAGGCCCCGGCCGCTCCAGATCCGCGCGTGACATGGCGAAAAAGGGGTTGTCGGCGATGGCAGCCTCCACCATCGCGGCGCGGTGATGGGCCGGCGTGATGGGCGGTTCGGGCTTATGGGGGGGCTGTCCAGCCGGGACGAAAAGCACGCGGTCGAGTTGCAGCTGAACCAGGGCGTTCTCCGCCAGAACCAGGTGCCCATAATGCGGCGGGTCGAACGTGCCCCCCAACAGGCCCAGCTTGAGCTTGGCTACTCCTCCCACACCAACTCCGTCTTGCCGAAGTGGACGGTGTCCCCAGGCTGTACGCCGGCCTCCCGCAGCGCGTCCATAACGCCCATACTCTCCATCACGCGCTGGAAGCGGCGCACCGATTCATCCAAGTTCCAAACCGTCATATCGGCCAGCCGCTCCACGCGCACGCCGTGCACGCGCCAGCCATCGTCCGCCCGCGTGAGGGTGAAAGTTTCCTCATCCTCGTCCAGACGGAAGACGGGTAACCTCTCCGGCTCTTTCTCCTCCTCCGGAGCCTCGGACAACATCTGCGCCGCGCGGTAGAGTAGCTCCCGCGTATTTTCCTGCGTCGCCGCGGAGATGGCCATCGCGGGATAGCCCTGGGCCTCAAGTGCCTCTTCCACCTCCGGCCAGCGCTCTCGCGCCTCCGGTATATCGATCTTGTTGAAGGCCACCAACTGGGGTTTGCGCATCAGGCCCTCGCTGAAGGCGGTCAACTCCTCATTGATGGCGACGAAATCGGCCAGCGGATCGGCCGAGAGCCCGTCGATGAGATGGACCAGCACGCGGGTGCGCTCGACATGGCGCAGGAACTCGTGCCCCAGGCCCTTGCCCTCGGATGCACCCTCGATCAGGCCGGGGATGTCGGCCAAGACAAACTCGGTCTCCGGATCGAGCGCCACCACGCCGAGATTGGGCTGTAGCGTGGTGAAGGGATAAGCCGCGATCTTGGGCTTCGCGGCGGTCACTGCGGCCAGCAGGGTCGACTTGCCCGCGTTGGGCATACCGACCAGCCCGACGTCTGCCAGCAGCTTCAGCTCCAGCCGCAGCCAGCGCTCTTGCCCCGATTCGCCGTGCTCGGCGAGGCGGGGGGCCTGATTGGTGGACGAGACGAAGCTGGCGTTTCCCCGCCCGCCCTTTCCGCCCTGGGCCACGGTCAGCTCCTGCCCCGGCTCGGTCAGGTCGCCCACCATCTCGCCGCTGTTGGTGTCGTAGACCATGGTGCCCGGCGGCACGCCTATGCGCACATCCTCGCCGGAAGCGCCACGCTGGTTCTTGCCGCGTCCGTGCTCGCCGCGCGGCGCTTTGAAATGCACCTTCTTGCTGAAGCGGTAAAGTGTGTTCAGATGGGGATCGGTGTAGAGCACGATATCGCCGCCGTCGCCGCCGTTGCCCCCGGCCGGCCCGCCGTGGGGAACAAATTTCTCGCGCCGGAAAGCGACACAGCCGTCGCCCCCGTCGCCTCCTTTGACATGAATTTTAGCCTCATCATAGAACATAGCAATTGTAGGATACCGTAAATGGAGCGGATGTCAAATGTGCAGATTGCAGATTGCAGATTGCAGGTTGCAGGTTGCAAGACTGCTACGATTTCCCCATCGGGGTTTTCGAAGCGATTCAAAAATCGGCGGGTATGGAAACCCGCCCTACATC
>CAZANJ010000276.1:0-4736 GCA_964486415.1 uncultured Anaerolineales bacterium | reverse complement strand
GGATTTGGCAATCCAGCGGGAGCGGCGCAGGTAGACTATTTATTTCCATGTCCCTCGATTTCGGTCTGAAGGATGCTTCTGTAAACCTGTCAGTTCTGGGCGGGCACAAGGCCCGCCCCTACGAAGGCGAAATCTGTTGCCTTGAAGCCGGTTTCACAGTATAATTTGCCCACTATGCAAATAACCTGGTATGGACAGACGTGCTTCCGATTGCAGGGACGCGACTCGATAGCGATTGTCACCGACCCTTATCCCCCCGAATTTGGACTTGATCTCCCACCCATCAGCGCCAACATCGTCACCGTGAGCTACAACGACCCGCAGTGCAGCTATCTGAAAGCGGTACGCGGGCGGTTCAGGCTGCTCGACGGGCCTGGCGAGTATGAGATCAGCGGGGTGTTCGTCACCGGTATCTACACCTTCGCCGACGGGAAGAAGGGCACGCTGCGCGGGCTGAACACCATCTTCACCTTCGAGCTCGACGGCCTGACCGTGTGTCACTTGGGCCGGCTGGGACACGTGCCCTCCCGCTCCCAGGTGGAGGATCTGGGCCCGGTGGACGTTCTGCTGACGCCCGTGGGTGGCGGCGGCAGCCTCACGCCAGCGCAGGCCTCGGAGGTGATCGGCCTGCTCGAGCCCAGCATTGTGATCCCGATGCGCTACAAGACGCCGGGGCTGAAGGCCGAGGTAGACCCGCTGGCCCCTTTCCTCAAGGAGATGGGGCTGGAGAAGTCGAACGGGGAGGGGCAGTTCGAGGTCCGCTCGTCCGATCTATCGGAGGAGACGCGCATTGTGGTGTTGGAACCTGAGACATAATGGAGGATATTGTGCGAAAGATTACGCTTGTTGCGATTTCTATCGCCGTGTTGCTTTCACTGATCGCCTGCCAGCAGAATGAGGGCGAAGAGGTGGCCGTGAAGGACCTGGTGGAATCCGGGAAGGCTCACATGGAGGCGGGCGAGTATGAGGAGGCGGTCACCGCGCTGGAGGAGGCCTCAGAGGCGCAGCCGGATGATGAGGACGCCCACTTTTTCCTGGGGCAGGCCTACAATCAGAGCGGCGATTACCTGAAGGCGGCCGACGAGTTCCGCAAGGTGCTGGAGATGGATCCCCAGAGCGCCGCCGCGCATCATAACCTGGGCGTGACCTACTTCCAGTTGCAGGACCTGCCAAATGCCATCGCCGAGTTCCAGGCCGCGCTGGAGATAGACCCAGACGATCCGGATACGCATTACCAGTTGGGCGCCGCCTACCTGGTGCTGGCACTCCCGGCCAGCGGTGGGGCGCCGGACCCAGAGTTCCTGGAGAAGGCGACGGCCCAGTTCGAGCGGGCGCTGGAGCTGCGGGAGGATATGCCGGAGGCCCTCATCGGGCTGGGGAACGTGCGCATTCAGGAGGGGAATTACGAGGCCGCGGTTGAGCTCTTGCAGCAGGCCATCGATTTGACCACGGGGCTATCGCCACAGGCATACTACGCGCTGGGGGAGGCTTACGCCAAGAGCGGCGATGTGGATCAGGCCTGCGAGACCTATCAGAGCTTCTTGAATCTCAATCCGCCGCAGGAGTGGCAAGCGCGGGCAAAGCAGACTATGTCCGCGTTGGGATGTGAGTAGGGTTACGGGTTACATAAATGTTTAAGCTTTTGATGACTTGGGACATTCGAAGGGGACTCGAGGATGAATATTTCGAGTTCGTGATGGAGGAATTTGGGCCTGCTATGATGGAGCTGGGGATTCGGCCCACCGATGCCTGGTACACGGCCTATGGGAGCGGCCCCCAGGTTCTGGCCGGCGGGATAGCGGATGATCTGGACAGCCTGCGCTGGGCGCTTTCCTCCGAGGAGTGGCACGAGATGAAGGATGAGTTGCTCAACTATGTGCGGGATTACGATCAGAAGATCGTCCACGCCACCGGCAAGTTTCAGTTGTAGCGCTTCAGGTCAAAGCGGCGACCATCCCGCCCAGGTACTCCACGGCTCGCTCGGCCTCTTCCGACCAGTTGGCCGCGTTGAGGCGGATGAAGTTGCGGTACTGCTGGCTCGCCGAGAAGAGATAACCGGGCGTGATGGCGATCCCGGATTTCAGGGCTATTCTGTATAACTCCAGCGAATCCACCGTTTCTGGCAATTGGACCCACAACACAAACCCGCCCCTGGGGCGGGTTAATTTTGTCCCCTCGGGGAAGAAGCGGCGCACCGCCTGAGACATGGAGGCCACGTAGCGGGCATAGGTGCACCGGACGCGGCGCACGTAGGGAGCGTAGCTGCCGCTGGCCATAAACTCGGCGATGGCGTACTCGGAAAGGGTCGGGGCGGCCAGGGTGGAGGTATACTTGAGCCACTCTATCGTCTCCCGGAAACGGCCCGGCGCCACCCAGCCCACGCGGTATCCGGGGCAGAGATGCTTGGAGAAGGAGGAGCAGAGCAACACCAGCCCCTCCTCGTCATAGGCCTTGGCGACCTGAGGGCGTTGCTCGTCGAAATAAACCTCGCCGAAGATGTCATTTTCGATCAAGGGAATCTGGTGCTCGGTCAGCAACTCCACCAACTCCCGCTTGTTCTGATCCGGAATACGGCTGCCCAGCGGATTGTTGAAGTTGGAGATGACGACGCAGGCGCTGATGGGGTTGTGCTCGACGGCGAAGCGCAGCGCGTCCAGGCTGATGCCGTCACGGGGATGGGTCGGGATCTCCAGGGCCTGGAGCTTCAATGATTCCAGACATTGGAGCGTGTCGAAGCAGATGGGCGACTCGATGGCCACCGTATCACCCGGCTCGCAGACCGCACGCAGGGAGAGGCTGACCGCCTCCGAGCACCCGGAGGTTATCACGATGTCGTCGGGCGCCAGACTGCACCCCGAGGCGAAGGCCCGCCGCGCGATCTGCACCCGTAGCTTGGCACATCCGGGCGCGTAATCGTAGAGCCCGCTGGCCTCCCCCATGCGGCGCGCCACCGATGCCAGGGTGCGATTCAGTTCCTCCGTCGCCGAGAGGGAGGGGTTGGGATGGGCGGCGCCGAGCTGGACCAGGTTGGGATTGTGGGCATCGGTCAGCACCACCCGCGTCACCAGTTCGCGCACGCTGACCGCCGTGGGGTCGGGCTCCGGCGAGGAGATTTCAGGCTCCGGCAGATCGTAGGGTAGATCGGTGCGCACGTAGAAGCCGGAGCGGGGGCGGGCCAAAATCAGCCCCTTCGCCTCCAGCAGGTAGTAGGCCTGGAGCACGGTCGTGACGCTGACATCTCTCTGGCGGCTCATCTGGCGCACGGATGGGATGCAGTCGCCCGGCTGGTAGGTGCCAGATTCGATCAAGTGCGCGACATCGTCCGCGATCCGCTCATACTTGTAGCGCTGTCCCTCACCCATACAGTTCATTATAATGCCAGGCAGCGACCATAACAAGATACAGTTGGTCGAGGAAGGCGTGCAAACTGTTATGGTCATAATCGGCTGTTTCTGTCCCTGTTATTTCTTTTCGGCGAGGGGTATAATACATTTTGGGGAAAGCGCCTTCCGTGAAATCGGGATTTACAAACCATTCGGCTGAGCGGGTAGGGCAATTGCATTTAAATCCAGTCGGTCTATTTTGCTCAAAGGGGATCGCCAGATCCCCGTCTGAAACCCGGTTTTGTGTTTGCCAGAGGCCGGGATCTGGCGATCCCTGATGAGCAACAGATAAATGCAATTACCCTGGCTGAGCGGGTGATTGAGTAGCTATAACTGGAGGAAAGTCTGAAATGTCACAGTCGGCGACGACGTATGAGAAGAAAGCATTATCAAATCCGGATCTGATGGGCTCCCTGGCCGTCCTGCTCGCCACGGCCTGCTGGGGGACATCGGGGTTGTTCGTGAAACTGATCCTCGCCAACCAGGAGGTCTCCGCCTTCGCGCTGGCCTTCTGGCGCGATCTGACGACCTTCCTGGTGCTGCTGGGAGGATTGCGCCTCCTGCGCCCGAGATGGTTGCAGGTGAAGCGAGAGGATCTGTGGTGGTTCGTGGGGCTTGGGGCCGGCATCGGCATCTTCCATATCTTCTGGAATCTGGCCGTCTTCCTCAACGGCGCGGCGGTGGCGACGGTGCAACAGGCGGCGATGCCGGCCATCGTGGCCATCGTGGCGCGTCTGGTCTGGCAGGAACCGTTGACCTGGCGGAAGATACTGGCCATCATCCTGACCTTCGTCGGCACGGTGCTAGTCTCCGGCGTGAGCGTGCTGGGCGAGGCGGATCTGACGCTGCTCGGTTTCTTCGTGGGATTGGGCACGCCGGTCACCTACGCGGCGTGGAATCTGTTCGTGAAGAAGATCCGGGATGGCTACAACCCCTTCACCACACTGACCTATGGCTTCGGTTTTGGGGCGCTGGTGCTGCTGCCAATCCAGTTCTTCACGCCCCAGCCGCAGGGAGTGCCCCCTTCCACGCTGCTCTACTTCGCCGGGCTGATCGGGATAGCGACGATTGGCGGATTTACCATCTACACCTTTGGGCTCGGTCGCTTGCAGGCCAGCGTGGCCACCATCCTGGCGATGGCGGAGATTCCCATCGTCGCCGTCTACGCCTACCTGCTGCTCGGCGAGCGGATGACGATTGATCAGGCCATCGGCGCCTTGATGGTCGTCGGCGGCGTGCTGATGCTCTCGCGTCGCCGGCGAAAGAATAGCAGATAGCAGATTGCAAACTGAACACTGAAAGGGAAATCGTAGCAGTTCCAAGGCCCTCCAGAGGCCGCCAGAGGCGTTCTGC
>CAZANJ010000275.1:0-4742 GCA_964486415.1 uncultured Anaerolineales bacterium | reverse complement strand
GGCAATCCGGCGGGTTTAGCTCTGGATCTGGCGATCCAGAGCGAGCAGAGTGGATAAATTATTTCTTTCTGAGTCCCTAAGGTAACGGGCACTCACGCTATTCTCAAGTGCCGGTCACTTGATTGAGGAGGAAATATTGATGGGTGAGTCAAAGGAGAGGCAGAAGACAATCGAGGAGTATGAGCGCGAGTTGCAAGAGAGCAAGACGCGCTTCCAGAACATCATAGGCCGAAGCGCCGACGGCATTCTCATCGTGGATATGGAAGGCAGCGTGCGCTTCGCTAACCCTGTCGCGGGAGCGATCTTCGGATGCGCGGCGGAGGCGTTGATCGGGGAGGATTTCGGCTTTCCGGTGGTGGCGGGGGAGAAGGTGGAGGTCGATCTGATCGGCGGGGCGGGCGAACTGGTCACAGCCGATATGCGGGTGACGGAAACTCGCTGGGAGGGTGAACCCTGTTATCTGGTCTCCCTGCGCGACATCACTGAGCGGAAGCGGATGGAGGAGAGAACATTACATCTCAACAACGTGCTGCGCGCCATCCGCGAAGTCGGTCAAATCGTCGCCCGCGAAAAGGACCGTGACCGTTTGCTGCAAGCTGTCTGTGACACAATTGTCGATGCGCGCGGCTACTACAATGCCTGGATTGCTCTGTTGGATCAGGATGGCGATCTTCTGGACGTCGCGGAGGCTGGCCTTGAAGAGGATTTCCTTCCTCTATTGAGGCGCCTGGAACGTGGCGAATTTTCCCATTGTATCCGGTGCGCTATGGATCGATCCGGTGTCGTGGTCATAGAGAGACCGTTCCAAACCTGCGTTGACTGTCCTTTGGCCGAGGGCTACCACGATCGTGGAGCACTGAGTGTGCGCCTGGAGCACAGGGGTGAGGTTTACGGTGTCTTGACCGTATCCACACCGAGGGAGTTCATCACGAACGATGAGGAGCAAACGCTCCTCAAGGGCATGGCGGATGATATCGCTTTCGCCTTGCGCAACATAACGCTGGAGCGACGGCGCGAGCAATTGGAGCAGATCGTGAATCGCAGCCCGGCGGTGGCCTTTCTCTGGCGCGCCGAGGATGGTTGGCCCGTCGAGTATGTCTCCGATAATGTGGACCAGTTCGGATATAAGCCGGATGATTTCTACTCCGGGCGCGTCGAATTCGCCGACCTTGTGCACCCGGATGATATGGCCCGAGTCGAAAAGGAGGTCGCGGAAGCCAAGCTATCGGGGTCCAAACAATTCATACAGGAATACCGCGTCATTAGCGCCTCCGGCGAGACGCGCTGGGTGGATGACCGCACTTGGATACGGCGCGATTCCGATGGCCGAGCCACTCATTATGAGGGCATTATTTTGGACATCACCGAGCGTAAGCGGGCCCAAGATGAGTTGCAGAGAAGCGCTCGTCTGAATCGGGTCTTGCTTGACAGCCTCCCCCATCCGGCGATGTTGATCCATCAAGATCGCACTGTACTGGCTGCCAACCGCTCCGCGCGCGAGTTTGGGGCCAAGGTGGGCGGTTATTGCTGGCTTGAGTTTGCGAACTCCGGGTTCATCCCCCAAGAGGTCAAGGATTGTCTGGAGAAAGGCGAAGGGGAGATTCCCCCCGATGTCAAGTGTACGTTCTGTCTGGCGGACGAGGCGCTGGAGGCTGGGGAAGCGACTAACATTCCCGAACTGGAAGCCTTCGACAAGCTTTGGGATACCTGGTGGGTGCCGATCAACGACGAGACCTACCTGCAATACGCTATCGACATCACCGAGCGCCAACAGATGGAGCAAGCACTGCGAGATTCGGAGCGCAGACTGGATCAGATGTTGCAGACTATGGTCGATGGTATGGTAATGGTGGACCTGGATGGGCAGATCACTTACGCTAATCCGTCCGCCCAGCGCATCCTTGAGGTGCGTAGAGATGGCATTCTGGGGCGATATTACCATGAGCGGGAATGGCGACAGATCGACGCGGATGGCAATCCCTATCCAGCCGAGCGCCTTCCCATTACCATTGCCCTGGAGCAGAAGCGTGAAGTGAAGGGGATGGAGCACGGCATCGAGGCTCCCAACGGTCAGCAGAAGTGGTTATCCGTCAACACGGCGCCGCTGGTGGATGAGGAAGGGCAGTTGTACGGGGCCATCGCCAGTTTTCGCGATGTCACGGAGCGCAAAGATGCTCAGCAGAAGATTGAGCGTTATGCCGCCGAGCTGGAGCGAAGCAACCAGGATTTGGAGCAGTTCGCCTACGTTGTCTCCCACGATATGCGGGAGCCACTGCGCATGGTAGCCAGCTACCTGGGACTGCTGAAACGGCGCTACCGGGGCGAGTTGGATGAAAAGGCGGACATGTTTATCGATTATGCTGTGGACGGCGCCGAGCGTATGCAGGGGATGATCAGAGCGATTTTGGATCTATCGCGAGTGGATACGCGCGGCGAGGAGTTCGCTCCGACCGATGTCGAGGCAGTCGTGGAGCGCACGCTGATGGCACTGGGACGGGTGATCCGGGAGAGCGGCGCTGAGGTGACTTATGACCCATTGCCCACCGTGATGGCTGACAAGGCCCAGTTGACCCAGGTCTTCCAGAACCTGATCGCCAACGGGATCAAGTTTCGGCGCGAGGATGAGCCGCCGCGCGTGCATATCTCTGTCTCTCCCTCTCCCCAGGGGGGAGAGGGCTGGGGTGAGGGGGAATGGCTCTTCGCCGTAGAGGACAACGGCATCGGCATCGACCCAGAGCAGGCCGAGCGCATCTTCCAGATCTTCCAGCGACTGCACACGGAGGATGAGTATCCGGGCTTGGGCATCGGCCTCGCGCTCTGCAAGCGCATCGTGGAGCGGCACGGCGGGCGTATCTGGGTGGATTCGGAACCGGGGAAGGGCTCGCGATTTATCTTTACAATGCCGAAGGGATAAGGAATGATGGATCGCTTCAAGGTTTTGTTAGTCGAGGATAGCCTGCGGGATGCCAATCTGATCCAGGATATGTTGGTCGGTGCCGATGAGGCTGTTTTTGATCTGGAGCGGGTCGCCTATCTCTCGCATGGCTTGGAGCATTTGGAAAGCAATCATTTCGATTTGGTTCTACTCGATCTCTCGTTGCCGGATAGCGTGGGGTTTGAGACTTTCGCCCAGATGAAGGAACGTGCTCCAGGGCTGCCCATCATCGTGTTGACAGACCTTGATGATGAAAAACTGGCGGTGAGGGCCGTGCGGGAGGGTGCACAGGATTATCTCTTCAAAGGGCAAGTGAACGGCAGGCTGCTCACCCGCTCTATGTGGTATGCCATTGAGCGCAAACGCACCGAGAAGGAGCGCCGGCGGACTAACGAGGCCCTGCGACAGCGGACGATTCAGTTGGAGTCCTTGCGCGAGGTGACGCTGGCGATCACGGGTGAGTTAGAACTGGATAAGCTCCTACAAGCTATAGTCTCAAAGGCGGTCGATCTGATGGGGGGAGCGGCAGGTATCCTAAGCCTGCATCGACCAAGCCGCGATGTCCTCGATTTCACTATTCAAATCGGGCTTCCCTCGGCCCCCAGTAATTCTGTCATCAATTATAAAGAAGGGCTGGCCGGCAAAGTTTGGGAAAAGGGTCAGGCCATCATTGTTGATAATTATGAATGCTGGGAGGGTTGCTCAGAGCGATGGTGCGATCATGTGCGCGAAATGGCCGAAGTCGGCGTGCCCGTGCGCTGGGGCGATGAGTTCTTGGGCGTCTTGGAGGTCATGGCACCCCCTCCGCGCAAGTTCTCGCCCGATGATGTCGAGTTGCTGAAGTTATTCGCAGCTAATGCGGCCATTGCCATCCAGAACGCTCGCTTGCACCGCAGGCTGGGAGAATACGCTCAGCGACTGGAGGAGCGAGTGGAGGAGCGCACAGCTGAGCTACAGGCCCAGCATGCTCAGCTTGAGGCCATTTTGCACAATATCGCCGAGGGTATCATCGTCACCGACTTGCAGGGGAACATCCTGCAGACCAACGCCGTCGCCGAGATGTGGCTTGATCAAGCGCTTTCCCCGGAGGACGTCGCTAGGTTGGAGGGGTGTGTGCAGCGCCTGGCACGGTGTGCGGATGAACACCCCGAAGAAGTGTTGGAGCTGGCAGGCCGAGACCTGGAGTTGAGGGTGGCGTCGATCTCCGGTCAGGAAGCGGGTAGAGCTGCGGCGGTGGTGGCAGTGCATGACATTAGCCAGCTCAAAGCCCTGGATCGGATGAAGAACCGCTTTGTATCCAACGTCTCCCACGAGCTGCGCACACCGATCACGGCCATCAAGTTGCTTGCTCATCAAATGCGAACCCGGCCCGAAGTGCGAGAGGAGTTTCTGGAGCTTTTGATAAAGGAGGCTGATCATCAGGTGGAACTGGTGGAGGCCATTCTGGAGATTTCGCGCGTGGATGCCGGTCGCTTGGATTTAGAAGCTCGACCGATCTCGCTGAACGAACTGACTAATAAGCTCGTGAACAACCACCAAATGCGAGTTCAGAGAAAAGGCTTGAAGCTGAAGTATCACCCAGCAAAATCAGATTTGATGGTCCAAGTCGATCCACAGCGGATGACGCAAGTATTGGACAATCTGGTGATGAACGCCTTGCGATACACTCCGGAAGGCGGTCAGATTACCATTTCTACAGCCGCCAAAAGCTCAGGAGGACGCGACTGGGCTACGGTGTCGGTGGAGGATACAGGGATCGGCATTCCGGAGGAGGAGCTGCCGCACATCTTCGATCGCTTCTTTCGAG
>CAZANJ010000274.1:0-4751 GCA_964486415.1 uncultured Anaerolineales bacterium | reverse complement strand
TACTACAGGCCAGTCCGGCACTTCCTCTGTGCTGGACAATTGTGTCACTGCATCGGCCACCGGCATAACGTCTAACTTTTTCATCAGTGTTTCTGGCCACACTGGGCTGAAAACTCCAGATTCGATCTCCCGTAGCAAAGGCACTTTCCTAAATAGGGATATGAATGATTGGTGGGGCTCAATCGACACCAGCCGGCGCTGTGGTACGTCAGCGGCAATGTTTAGCACAGCTAATCGCAGCAAATCTCTACGTTCCACTTTCTCCGCTTCGTCCCATACCTCCAACAATTCCTCGATCACTAGTGTTGCTTGGTCAACCTCTTCTACCTCCTCCGGCTCCGGCAACGCAGCCAACTCTTGCCTGACCTGTGCTAGCTTTTGGTCGAATGCCTCCTCGTCATCGTCGAAAAATCCCTTGATGAACATTATCTTCAACCTGCGGCGCTTAGCCACCAGCCGTGCGCGGCGTTCCTCCACGGATGGCCCTTTTTCCTTTTTTCTCTCCTCCTCTTGCTGCTCCGCCATCTCTGCTAGTTCCTCACGCCAGTCATCCGGTAGCCTTATCCGACGGAAAATGGCTCCAACTTGTCTGTCGATCTCTTCTGTCCTTGTGCTAAGCCCCGCATCAGGACAGTCTACGAAGCCTCGCTGGTTCGACCTCTCAATGTAGTATCCCCGCGAATCTCTCCACTGTGCATAAAGTTTCCTATCGCAAATATCACAATGTACAATCCCGTTCAACAAGTACAGATGTTCCTCACGCTCCTTCGGATTCGTGGCGCTCGACCTTTGCTCTCGTATCTTGTGAACTCTCTCCCACAACTCCTCATTCACAATAGCCTCGTGCTGCCCGTCATAGATCTCCCCTGCACCTTGTACTCTTGTACCTTGTTTGTAGACTACTTTCCCTTTGCAGAAGGGATTGCGCAGGATCTGAGCGACAATGCTACTCGTGAAACGTTTCCCTGATCTGGTTCTATACCCGGCCTCGTTGATCCACTTCACCAGATCTAGGTAGGAATGCTCACCAGTCGCGTAACGCTCATACAGCTTTCGCACCATCTTTGCCTCTTCTTCCACGATCTCGGGCGGTGTGTTTTCATCCCCCACATCCCTGTAACCATAGGGTGGAGTGGAGTGGTTATAGAGACCCCGCCGGGCGCGGTCCCGCTTCGACTTGGCAACGTGCATCGTGATCAAATCCACGTAGTGCTGATTCAAGGCCGCCATGATGGCGAGAAATAGCCGCCCGGTTGCGCTGGCGAAGTCGAAATCGGGCTCCTTGACCGAGGCGAAGCCTACTCCCATCTCCCCTAGCTCTTCGAAAGTCCCGATCGTGTCGGTCACACTGCGCGACAGGCGAGACAATTCATGCACCAGCAGTACGTCGTATTCTCCCGCCTCAGCCGCTTCGAGGGCAGATTGCAAACCAGGTCGATCTGTGTTCCTGCCCGTTTCGCCGGCGTCGACGAACTCGGCGACGATCTTCCACCCACGTGCCTTCGCGAACTCGCGCATCTCCGCCTTCTGGGCGGACAACGATCGGCCTTTCTCGGCTTGAACATCCAGTGAAACGCGTGCATATGTGCATACTCTTTTCTTTGTACTCATTCGTTACCTCCGCTCATCTGTCCTCTTCCGGGTTGTCACTTCTATTCCCGGATACACGTTCACTATCGTACACACGGCAGCGAAAACAAGCACCACGTCTCAGCAACGCACTCGCTACCGTGTGTAACAATCCCTCTCGCGGTGCTTTCAGCGTTCGAGTTTTGCTCTGAAACCCTCACTCGCTCCTGGGAGCTTTCCCTGACGATTGTTTCTCGGCCCGCACCATTACCAAACATACCTCCGACGACAATTTGTGACCTTTCCCCTCGCGTTCTGCCATTGCCTCTAGTCGTTGCACGCCTTCTTCGTACGCGATGTCCGGCAAGAGCGCCAATTGCGGGCACCGCTTCCGATCCTTCACCATCTCGAGCGCCACACCAACTGTTACAGGCTGATACAGACTCTTCCTCTCCACATCCACCTCGAATCCCACTTCCCGCACCCGATTGTACAACTCGAAGGCGTTCCACGTCAAGTCACGGTCGATCTCCCACGCTTCGGGGAAGTAGCGGTACAACCAATGCGCTCCCATCGCCGAGGGCAACACGTCCACCACCACCAACAGTCCCCCTTCCTTTACGACCCGTTGTGCTTCGACGAGCAATTCCTCCTTGCCTTCCTCTCGTTGCAGCACGAACGGCATCCACAGGAACGCCGCTGACCCGTCGGGACGGTGCGACAAGCTGTCTGTCCACTCGATCTCGGTGTCCCAGTACCGTCGATCCACCTTCAGCGGTGGCACTTGCGAATTCTCCAGTGCCACCACCGGCCCCAGTGTTTCCCCCCGTTCCCGCCGGTCTTTCAACCAGGCGCTCAAAGAGGGGGTGATGGATTTGCCCTTCACGTCATCGGGCAGGTCCACCACCAGGGGCCAGTCTGGAGTCTCATCCACGTCGGGCAGTCGTGTCACCGCTTCGGCTATGGGCATCACGCCCAATTCCTCTACCAGGGCCTCCGACCACACCGGACTGAAGACCCCAAACTCGATCTCCCGCAACGAAGGGACTTTCCGCAGCAAAGGGACGAAGATGGTTTTTGGCTCTATCGTCACCACCCGAGCCTGCGGCACGTCGACTGTGATCTTCCGCACGGCCAATCTCAGCAAGTCCCTGCGATCAACCTTCTCCGCTTCATCCCACACCTCCGCCAACTTCTCGACCACCTGGGCTGCGTGCTCCATCGTTTTCAGATCTACCGGGGCCGGCAATGCCTCCAACTCACGCCTGATCCGCGCCAGCTCCCGGTCGAAAACCTCCGTATCGTCGTCGAACACTCCCTTGATACCCATCATCTTCAGGCGACGGCGTTCCTCCACCAGCCGTGCACGTTGGTCCTCCAGCGATTCCCTCTCACCGTTCTGTTCCATCATCTCCGCCAGTTCCTCACGCCAATCTTCCGGCAACTCCACCTGGCGAAAGATGGCCCCAACCTGTCCATCTACTCTTTCACTTCTCACGCCGTGGCCCGAATCCGGACAGTCGATGATGTCTTTTTTCCCCTCGATCTCACGATAGTAATCCCCTGAACTCACTCCCTGTGCTCGTAGTTTCCTCTCACATACGTCACAGTAAACGAGCCCGTTCAACAGATATACGCGATGTTCAGGTTGATACGTGCGCGGCGCGATCCGCTTACGCTCGCGCATCCTGCGGCACACCTCCCATACCTCTTCGCTCACGATTGCCTCGTGCCGACCGGCGTAGAGCTCCCATTCCTCCTGGCTCCGCTCCCTCTGTTTGTAGGCCACTTCCCCCTTGTAGAAAGGGTTGCGCAGGATCTCGGCCACGGTGTCCTTCGAAAAAGTGCTTCCCGACCGAGTATGATACCCGGCCTCGTTGATCCAATTCGCCAGGTCGCGATAGGAGTGCTGCCCCATAGCATACCGCTCAAACAGGTCCCTCACCACCTCCGCCTCCTCCTCCACGATCTCGGGCGGCGTGTCCGCATCCCCCACTTGCCGATAGCCATAAGGAGGAACGGGCGAGTTGTAGAGACCACGCCGAGCGCGGTCCCGCTTCGACTTGGCGGTGTGCATCCTGATCGTGTCCACGTAGTACTGGTTCAAGGCGGCCACTACGGTGAGGAACAACCGCCCGGTCGTGCTGTAGAAGTTGAAGTCGGGGTCCTTGACCGAGGCGAAGCCGACGTCCATCCGGCCGAGGGCCTCGAAAATGTTGAGCGTGTCTCTCAAGCTACGCGACAAGCGGGAGAGTTCGTGTACCAGCAGCACGTCGAATTCCCCCCTACCGACTGCTTCCAGGGCAGCCTGCAAGCCGGGTCGCTCCGTGTTCGTGCCGGTTTCACCGGCATCGACGAACTCGGCGACGATCTCCCATCCTCGCGCTTCCGCGAACTCGCGCATCTCCGCCTCCTGGGCGGACAACGACCGGCCTTCCTCGACCTGAACGCCCAATGAAACTCTCGCATATGTGGCTACTCTTTTTCGTTCACTCATCTGTTATCTCCATTTAGTCGTGATACCTAAACTCTCACTCCCCGGAGCATCTCGCTGCTTTCGGATGCCCCGGATACCGTTGCATACGGCGAACAATGCCATCGATATCGATTGGAAGGAGCAATGTAACTATCATCGGCCTTTCTCAGGAACTCACGAAGGTGAACCCACCCGTTGGGCGGATTCATTGTCTCCAGTTGTCTCTGAACTGCTGCACGCTGGCTAACGCGCGTTAGCGGCTCTCGAGTGCTTTCGATTCCGAGACCCCGATGTTGCCCCTTCCAACCGATCTTGTGCTACTTCTTATCATCCCTCCGACGCTCATCACGCTGCTTGCTTGCGATCTTGAGGATCAAGCGCAAGAACAATATACGTTGAATGTCCTCGTACAACTTACGTCTTGGTTCCTTGGTCATAGATAAACCTCCTGTCAGACTAGGTTTACCTACCGGTAGGCATTCACTAAACTTATGAATTGGCAGAAGCTTCTCGCAACGACCGGCCGTTCATCCATATAGTCTACCAAAAGGGAGTTGCCAAATCAATAGCTCTGTTGCCATTTTGTTGCCATTTGGGGTGGTTTTGTTGCCACTTTGATGGTTTTGAGGCCGTTTTGTTGCCACTTCGATAGTTTTGAGGCCGTTTTGTTGCCACCGGTACGATTAAGGAGAAAAACTATGACCAA
>CAZANJ010000273.1:0-4756 GCA_964486415.1 uncultured Anaerolineales bacterium | reverse complement strand
CAAGGTTGATCAGGCGCAGTAAAAAGCTCATTAGTTCATATTCTCCGATCCTAACCTGGCAGAGCCAGAGCCAAAAATGATTTTTCGATTGCCAAATTTCTTGCCCAATGTACAAGGATTTGATCGGTTAGGCCCTATTTACGTGGGCCGAAGATGGCGCGTCCAACCCGCACCATCGTCGCCCCTTCCTCCACGGCGACCTCGAAATCGTTGGTCATCCCCATCGATAGATGATGCCAATCGGTGTTCGGGAAACGCTCGCGCAGCACGTCGAGCAGCCCGCGCAGGCTGGCAAAGAATGGTCGCGCCGCTTCCGCTTCCTCGGTGAAGGGCGGCATAGTCATCAAGCCCTGCACCGATAGTCCCCTCTTCGTCAGCACTTCCTCGACCGCGTTGAGGAACCCCTCAAGCTTGGCCTTCTCGTGCTCCCAGTCCGCCAGATCGAAGCCATACTTGGCCTCTTCACCGGAGACGTTGCACTCCAGGAGGATGGGCAGCGTCTGCTCCGCCTCCTCGGCGTAGCGGCTCAGTCTCCGCGCGATCTTGAGCCGGTCCACGGAGTGGACATAGTCATAATTCTCCACCACAAGCTTCGCTTTCCGGCTCTGGATGTGTCCCACCATGTGCCATGTCGGCTGAGGGCCAGGGATGTATGGCCGGATGGCCGTGATCTTGCTTATACCCTCGCGGGCGCGGTTCTCTCCAAAGTGACGCACTCCATGTTCGTAGGCGGTCATAATGGCGTCCACAGGGAAGGTCTTGGACACGGCGACCAGGGTGATTCCGTCGGGGTTGCGATTGGCTCGTTGCGCGGCCTCGGCGATGCGATCTCGTACTTCTGCCAGATTGCTCTCGATATCAGTCATTTTTTAACATCTCGCTGATCTTTGGGATTTCGCGTGGTCTGTTTCGTAGGGGCGGGACTCGGTGCCCGCCCGCTAGCATTTTGTGCGGGCGACCACGGGCGACCTGTCGCCTACGAGGGATTCAGAAAGAAATAATTTACCATCCTGCTCCCTCTGGATCGCCAGATCCAGAGGGAGAATCGCTGGATTGCCAAATCCAGCGAGAGCGGCGCAGGTAGACTATTTATTTCCATGTGCCCGAGCAGAAATAATCTACCTTGACACCTTTAGCCTGTTACTCTTCGCCCAACCGCCCGCCTACGAAATCACATTGACCGCATAGGAACGCATCGATTCCCATCGCTCGCTTACCGGCTAACTGTACCTCTTCCAGGCGCAGCGCCCCTTCGCCGGCAGCGACGGCCACACCGTCTTCCAGTTCGATCACTGTGCCCGGAGCGGCGTCGCCTTGCCAATCGGGCAACGGCTCGGCTTGCAGCACTTTGAAGCGCTGCCCTTGCCACGTCGTGAACGTGCCCGGCCAGGGCTTGAAGGCGCGGATGTGCCGATCCAGTTCGAGCGCCGAAAGAGACCATTTGAGCCGACCATCCTCCTTGCACAATCGGTCGGCATAGGTGGCCTCCTCCTCATTCTGGGGCTGGGGCACGAATTCCCCTTCCAAATATGCTGGCAGTGTCTCCACCAAAAAATCGGCGCCCATTTCACAGAGCCGCTTGCTTAATGAAGCCCGCGTGTCGTCTGGGCGGATCGGCTCCTTCGCTTGAGCCACGATGGGGCCGGTGTCGAGCCCTGCGTCCAATTTCATGATCGTCACGCCCGTAATTTGATCTCCGGACAGGATAGCCGTTGCTACTGGCGCCGCACCGCGCCAGCGAGGCAGCAGCGAAGCGTGGACGTTCAAGCAGCCGTGCGGCGGTAGGTCGAGCACCTCCTGCGTCAAGAGCTGCCCGAAGGCGGCCACGACGATGACCTCCGGCCGCCATTCCACCAATTGCGCCTGCGAATCGGGTGTGCATAACGTCCTTGGTTGGAACAGCGGCAGATCACGTTCCAGCGCCGCCTGTTTGATCGGTGAGGGTTTCCGCTTGCGGCCTCGGCCCGCCCGTCGATCTGGCTGCGTGATCACGCCGACGACGTCAAATGCTTCATCCAGTGCCCGGAGTGTCGGCACGGCGAAAATCGGAGTTCCCATAAAGACTATTCTTGTCATAGTGGATATATTCTAGCACGGGATTAAGCGGGCGGCAAATGGAGTTTTGCGTTGAGGGGGATATTTCTCTCAGTAGCCCGCCTGTAGATCGAAGCGGTTGGGCATCTGCTCGCCACGCGCTGCTGCGTTGAGCATTCTCGCCAGGTGTGCCATACGCCGACGCTCCGTTTCCTCGGAGCCGCCAGCGCCGGCGCGATGTGGACTCATCACCACATTATCCAGCTCGTGGAAGGCATAATCCGAAGGGGGCGTGTGGGAGCGGCTTTCCTCGTCGGTGGGGTAATTGTACCAAACGTCCAGCCCGGCGGCGTAGAGTGTGCCTTCGTGTAGCGCATTGTAGAGGGCGGCTTCTTCCACAATCCCCCCGCGTCCCACGTTGACCAGCACCGATCTGGGAGGCAGCATGTTCAGCTCTTTCTCGCCGATGAGGCCCTTTGTCTCCTCTGTGAGGGGCAAGCAGATGATGAGCGCATCGGCGCGAGGCAGCAGGCTGGGGAGCGCTCCTGGTGGATGAATCTCCTTCGCGTACTCATCCGCCGATCTGGAGATATGGCGCCGGGTGGCGATGATGTCCATCCCCAGGCCGTGACATGCGCGGGCTACCCGTTGACCAATCGCTCCGTAGCCCAGAATTAACGCTGTCCTCCCCTCCATCAGGATGGCCGGATTGGGACGTTGATAGCGGGGCCTCCAATCGTGCGCTCGAAGGGCGCGGTCGATGGGCAGAATGAACTTCGCCGCTGTTAGCATCAAGGTGACCGCCATCTCTGCCGCAGGAGTGGCATTATGGTGCAGGTTGTGGATCGCGATGTGAGGAAACTCCTGCAACAGATCGCGGGTTTCGGGGAACACGCCGGCCCAGGGGACGATCAGGGCCTGCAAGTTAGGACTGGCGATGAGCTGCTCCCGTTTCGGGCGCCCCGCGACGAGGATGTGATAATTCGCCGGTGTGGGCAGATCGGGGCCACAGGTGACTTTCACGTCTGAATGTAGCTGAGCGCGTAGATGGGCCAGATGTGCGGAGGCCGGACGGCGATGGATATGGACGGATAGAAATCTCACCGACTGTAAGTCCCCATCAACTCCGCCTGGGCCAGCACGTGTCCCTCCATCGCTCGGAGTACTTGCTTCTTCTTCGCGCTGGCTTCCAGATCGAGCGTCGTATCCAATGCGTAGAGCTTGAAGAAATAGCGGTGGGTGCCGCGCGGTGGGCAAGGGCCGCCGTAGTCCCTCCGCCTCCAACTGTTCCGTCCGTGCAAGCTGCCGTCGGAGAGCTGATTTTGCGCGGGGATTTTTTCCTGCAGGGCGCGTTTGTCGGCGGGGATGTTGAACACCACCCAATGCACCCAGGTGCCCACCGGCGCATCAGGGTCATCACAGATGAGCGCCAAGCTCTGTGTCCCTTCCGGCGGATCGCTCCACGAGAGCGGTGGCGAGATGTCCTCTCCGTCACAGCTGTATTTACGGGGGATCGATCCTCCTTGTGCAAACGCTTCGCTCGTCAGTTCAAATGACATTGCTTGACCTCCTTCTCATCGGTCGTTTCCAGGGCCTCCATTGTGGGATTGGGAAATGAATAACCTACTTCGCCGCTTCCGCCCAATTGCCAAATCCGGCGGGTTTAGCTCTGGATCGCCAGATCCAGAGCGAGCAGAGTGGGCAAATTATTTCTTTCTGAATGTGGTGAGGGACGGACTCGGACCGCAAATGCTCATAAGTGTGAGGATGATCAAAAAGAGAAAGGGCGTCATCCACTTCATTTCATCCTCCCGATGATGTCTTTTCGAGTTGTAGGAGCGCCAGCTTACTGCTGGTCTCTTGCGATCAGGGCGGCGATCTGTGAATCGAGAAGTTCACTCAGTGTGCCCGTTACTCTGACCCATTCATCGATATCCAGTGTCTGTGCGCGTCGGCGGGGATCGATGCCAGCTTCTTTCAGTTTATCCGCTACCTCATACTTGGACACTTCTGAACCTAGCCCGGCGCTGAGCGTGTTGTGAAGTTGCTTGCGGCGTTGCGCGAAACCCGCTCGCACAATGCGAAAGAAAGTCGGAAGCGCTTCTTGAGGCAAGGGGAGTTCATCGTGGGTGTCTATCCGCAGTACCGCCGATTCGACCGCTGGCGAGGGATAGAAGCTGCCCGGCTTGATGTAGAAGAGTATTTCCGGCTCCCCATAAAACTGCACGCTCACCGTTAGCACGCTCATATCGCCCGGCTCTGCGACGATGCGCTCGGCCACTTCCCGTTGCACCGTGATTACCACGCTTTTAGGCTTGAGGGTTGCTTCCAGCAGATGGCGCAGCACCGCCGAGGTGATGTAATAGGGTAGGTTGGCTACGACTTTGTATTGGGCGTCAGATTCTGGGAAGAGGCCCGCCGGTTCGAGCTTCAGGATGTCACCTTGGATCAAAGTGACATTTTTCTCCTCAGACAGCTCCTCTTGGAGTAGGGGCATTAGCCGCTCATCCAGCTCGACCGCGATCACGTGGCCCGCCTCCTGTGCCAGCAGTTGGGTCAGAGCGCCTGTCCCGGCCCCGATTTCCAGGGCGACATCCTCACTGGTCAGTTCGGCGGAGGCGACGATTTTCTCCAGAATAGCCTGTTCGACGAGGAAGTTTTGGCCCAGACCTTTTTCCGGCCGGAGATTACTTTGCCGTAATAATTTGCGTACATCCATGTG
>CAZANJ010000272.1:0-4809 GCA_964486415.1 uncultured Anaerolineales bacterium | reverse complement strand
TGGCGAAATCGCCACAACCTTGTGGCGATTTCGCCACGAACCGTGTGGTGGAATCTTGACATCTATCGCCGCTGTCCCCGCCGGATTGCTGAATCGGGGTAACTCTTGACAAATATTGGCGTCTGTTATTTAATTGCAAGGAGACTGAGGGTCGCCAGTGTTCTACTGGCACCAATGCAGCCGTCAGAATGGCGGAGATAATAGGTTTATTCAAGCTGATACTGGGGGAGGGCAGAGAGATGAACGAGTGGAAATGTGACATTGGATTTATTGGCTTGGCCGTGATGGGTCAGAATCTGGCGCTTAACGCGGAGCGGAATGGTTACTCGGTGGCGGTCTACAACCGTACCACCGCTCGAACCGAGGAATTCATGGCACAGCGAGCGGGTGACCGGGAGATCTGCGCTGCGACCACCATCGAGGAGCTGGTCGAACTGATTGAGCGCCCCCGCGCAGTGATGTTGATGGTCAAGGCCGGTTGGCCCGTGGACGCCGTGATCGAGCAGTTGGGCCCCCACCTGGAGCCGGGCGATGTGATCATCGACGGCGGTAATTCCTTCTTCGAGGACACCGAGCGCCGGGCCAGGGAGCTGGAGGATGAGGGCATTTTCTACCTTGGCGTTGGCGTCTCCGGCGGGGAGTATGGCGCGCTCCACGGCCCCAGCATTATGCCGGGCGGCCCCAGGGTGGCCTACGAGCGCGTGGAGCCGATCTTCATCGATATGTCGGCCAAGGTGAACGGCACGCCCTGCGTCACCTACATTGGCCCGCGCAGCGCCGGTCACTACGTCAAGATGGTGCATAATGGCATCGAGTACGGCGATATGCAGCTCATCGCCGAGTCCTACGACATCCTCAGCCGCATCGGGGGCCTTTCGGCGGCGGAACTGCACCGTGTCTTCGGCGAATGGAATCAGGGCGAGCTCTCATCCTACCTGATTGAGATCACGGCGGACATCTTCGCCGAGGTGGACGACGAGAGCGGCGCGCCCCTGGTGGACGTGATCCTCGACGCGGCGAAGCAGAAGGGCACCGGCAAATGGACCTCGCAGAATGCGTTTGACTTGGGCGCTCCTGTGCCGACGATAGACGCCGCCGTCGTGAGCCGCCTCATCTCCGCCCGCAAGGAGGAGCGGGTGGCAGCCTCTCAGGCGCTCTCCGGCCCGGCGGTGGAGTTCGATGGCGAGCGGGATAGGCTGATCGAGGACGTGAGGCAAGCGCTCTTCGCGGCCAAGATCTGCTCCTATGCCCAGGGGTTCGCGCTGCTGGGGGCGGCCAGCGCGGAATATGATTATGACCTGACCCCGGCGGCCATCGCGCGCATCTGGCGAGGCGGCTGCATCATCCGCGCCGATTTTCTCGACGACATCAGCGCGGCCTTCGAGCGGGCGCCAGAGCTGGTCAACCTGCTCCTCGATCCATATTTCAAGGAGGCGGTGGAAAGCCGTCAGGGCGCTCTGCGCGGCGTGGTCCAGATCGCAGCGCGGCTGGGGATACCCTGCCCGGCCTTCAGCGCATCGCTGGCTTACTATGACGCCTACCGCGCCGCTCGCTTGCCTGCCAATCTGATCCAGGCACAGCGCGATTATTTCGGCGCTCACACCTATGAGCGGCTGGATAGACCGCGCGGCGAGTTTTTCCATACCGAGTGGATGTAGTCCTCGGTCCAGTCAAAGGAGATGAAGCATGAAGCACCTAAACTGTTTGCATCATAGTGTGAAAAGATGGTTTGTTGTCAGTCTTCTATCGATCCTGCTGGTTCTTCTGGCCATAGGCAATCCACTTTTGGCCCAGGAGCCGCTTCGCATCATCTTCCTCCATCACTCCTGCGGCCATAACTTGATCGACCAGGGCGGGGTGCGTGCCGGGCTGACCGGACTGGGTTATGAGTTCTATGACCACGGCTACAACGGCGACGGCCTGCGGCTGGCCGATGGCTCTTACAGCGGGCGTCACTTCGACGTGCCCGGCGATAACACCGATCCCGATGGCATCGCCGCGATATTCTCCCAGCCGCTCCACGACCCGCCCGATAACACCTTCAGCCACCTGATGCAGTATGATGTCATCGCCTTCAAGTCCTGTTTTCCCACCAGCAACATCGGCAGCGATGAGCAGTTGGAGGAGTACAAGGACTACTATCGCTCCGTGCGCGACCGTGTGGCACAGTATCCGGATAAACTCTTCATCGTCGTCACGCAACCGCCGCAGGTGCCCGGCGCCAGCGATGCGGCCGAGGCGCAGCGTGCCCGTGCCCTGGCGGATTGGCTCGCCTCCGATGAGTTCCTGGATGGTCACCCCAACATCTTCACCTTCGATTTCTTCGATCATCTGGCGGGCAGCGATAACTTCCTGCGGCCCGAATATCGCTTCGACGATTATGATGCGCACCCCAACGAGCGGGCCAACGCGGAGATCGCCCCGGAGTTCGTGAGCTTCATCGATCAGGCGATCCAGAGCTATGATTTCAGCGCGGCGCGTCCCACGGCAGTTCCGCCTACGCCCACGTCGGTGGAGCCTACCGCACCGCCGGAGGTGGAGGCCACGGAAGCCCCAGCGCCGACATCCGAGGCGCTTGAGGTATCGGGTAGGTCGGGCGTGATCGAGGATTTCGAAGCAGATGTTGGGAGTTGGAGCAGCAGCGCTGAGACTGGCTCAACGGTCGAGTGCGGCCCCGATGGCGGCAAGGCCCACGATGGGGAGCGTGCCTTGCGCATCGCGTACGACGTGGCGTCCGATGGCTGGGGGGATTGTGGTTGCTCATTCGAATCGCCCCAGGACTGGAGCGAGGGCGCCGGGGTCTCGATGTGGTTCTATATCGAGGAGGTGCCCCAGTGGGTCACGCTGATGCTCTTCTCCGGCGACCCCAACTCCCCGACCCCGTTTGAGATTGACGTGCCGTTTTCATCCGAGAGCGTGGGCGGCTGGACCCAGATCGGTTTCTCCTGGGAAAGCTTCGCGCTGTCCGATTGGGACGATAGTAGCGGCCTGTCCGAGATCGATCCGGCGCGGGTGCTGGGCTACGGCTTCAGTTTGGGTCAGGGTGAGGGCGTCATGTGGGTGGATGACGTGCATATCTCCGCGGACACTGCGCCGCCGCCGGTCGTTCCCAGTGCAACGCCGGCTGAAGTACCCGTGGCTACAGCCGAGGGCGCTGTCGAGGAGCCCAGCGATGAGGTTGGAGGAGGAATCTGTCCGGGGGCCGCGCTGGCATTGCCGTTGCTGGTAGGTTCTGTATGGTTGGCGAGGCGGCGCAGGTAAATTTCCCCTGGCCCTGTGGGGCTGGATGCCGTAGATGGCGGGACTCCTGCTCGCCCGGTGTGAGTTGTAATTAGGCGGGTGCCATTAGAGTGGCATCCGCCTTTTGCTACCATATGGATCATGTTGACAAAACTTTATCTATAGATTATAATTTTTAGTAGATAATGATTATCGACAGGAATGAAGGAAACATATGGAAAAGCAGGTAGAGAACGTTATTCAACAATTGCGGGATGAGGGATATCGATTAACTCCTCAGCGCTTGGCGATCTTGGAGGTCATATTAGAGGATCATTCTCATCCCACGGCGGAGGAGATCTATCAACGGGTATCCGCCGAGCAGCCTACACTTAGCTTGGCGACGGTGTACAAGACACTTCATATGCTGATGGAGCTTGGCGCTGTGACGGAGCTACAGGTGGATGGGAGCAGTCATTATGACAGTGCCTCTCAGTTGCACCCTCACTTGATCTGCGTGGAGTGTCACACTATCATCGACCTCCCGTCGGATACGATGATGCCTCTGTCCGAAGAGGTTCTGGATGATGTGGGATTCCATCCGCAGAGATACGAGGTGAACGTATACGGTCTGTGTTCTCAGTGCCAATAGAAGGCGATGAGGGGGCTTTATGAGCTAAACAGTTGGCTAGTTGGCTATGAAATAGCTAGTTAGAAAGGAGCGTTATAGATGGCAAAAGAAGTCGATTCTTGTGTACAACCTGCAGCGGGGCCATTGGCCTCGGAAATATCCGTAGAGGAGAAAACACTTTCGAAGGAGGAAGTTGTAATGACTACAGCGCGTGTTGGCAGGGAAGCGCCGGACTTTGAAGCATCGGCCTATGTGGCGGGCGAGGGCTTCAAGAACGTTAAGCTATCGGATTATCGTGGGCAGTGGGTAGTGCTCTGTTTCTACCCCGGCGATTTTACATTTGTTTGACCAACGGAATTGTCGGCAGTTGCCGTCAAGTATCCGGAATTGCAGGACTTGGGCGTTGAGGTGCTATCTGTGAGCGTGGATAGCCGCTTCACGCATAAGATTTGGAACGAGGTGGAGCTATCGAAGATGGTGGATGGCGGCATCCCGTTCCCTATGCTATCTGACCAGAGTGGGAGCATCGGTAAGGTGTATGGCGTCTACAACGAGGCAGCCGGCGTGAACATTCGCGGGCGCTTTATCATTGACCCCGACGGGGTAGTCCAGGCGATGGAGGTGCTCACCCCGCCGGTGGGCCGTAATACTGAAGAATTGTTCCGCCAGGTGCAGGCCTTCCAGCACGTGCGGGAGACAGGCGGCGCGGAGGCGACTCCCTCTGGCTGGAAGCCGGGCGCGAAGACTCTCAAGCCTAACCCTGATTTGGCGGGCAAGGTGTGGGAGGTTTGGAAACCCGAGTAATTTATAGTGGAGACCGATGCTCAATTTGGGATGCTGGGTTGAGGTTCGAGCATCGGTCACTTTACCAATTGTCAATTTGGCACATATGCAGTTTTCCTTGATGGCCTATTTCGCTACCCTACACAAGTTTTTAGAGTCCCGAATTATGTCGAAAA
>CAZANJ010000271.1:3086-4825 GCA_964486415.1 uncultured Anaerolineales bacterium | reverse complement strand
GAGCGGCGGTCTGTCTTTGAATATCGTCCAATTAAGCGAGGAGCAAGCTAATGAAAAAGACCAAAATCAACATAGAAGTTCCGCCCGACCTGGACGCCACCTACGCCAACTTCGCTTTGATCACCCACTCGTCCTCTGAGATCATCATCGACTTCGCCCGCGTGCTGCCTAACACGCCCAAGTCGAAAGTACACGCCCGCATCGTCACCACCCCGATGCATGCCAAGCTTCTGCTGCGCGCGCTAAAGGATAACCTGGAGAAGTTTGAAAATCAGTTCGGCGAGATCAAGCTGCCCACTAGCGGCGATCAACTGGCTCAGCAATTCTTCAGCGGTGCCAGACCGCCGCGAGAGCCCCAAGAGTGAACGGCTATGCAAAGGCTTGAAAGTATCGCCGAAAACATACGGGCCGACTTCGAGGCTCGAAATCGGGTTCGAGATGAAGCCCTTTACCGCTCACGGGAGTTGATCCGCCTCTGCGGCACCGCCATCCGCTCCGGTCACCGCGACGAATGGAAGCAGGCCCGCGAACTGCTGACCCAGGCCAATGCCCTCGCCAGCGATATGCGAGAATCATTGACCCCCTACCCCGATCTCTGGTACGCAGGCTACACGCAGGACGCCTTGAAGGAACTGGTCGAAGCGCACGCCACACTGGCCCTGATCGCGGGAGAGGCCATCCCAGAGCCGCCCCACCTCGGAGCCGGGCTGGAGATACCCAACCCGGCCTATCTGAATGGCATCTGCGAGGCAGCCAGCGAGCTGCGCCGCCGCTGCCTGGATCAGATGCGACGCGGAGAACTCGCCGAGGCCGAACGGCTGTTGGAAACGATGGACGCCATCTACAGTGTCCTTTTCACCTTCGATTTTCCCAACGCCATCACCGGCGGGCTGCGTCGCCGCGTCGATCAACTGCGCGGCGTCTTGGAGCGCACGCGCGGCGATCTGACGAACGCATTGCGACAGGAGCGACTGATCCAGGCCCTGCGGGAGTTCGAGGAACGGGTGAGTGAGTGAGCGCGTGATCCGCGCCAGCGAGATCGGCCAGTATGTCTACTGCGCACACGCCTGGTGGCTGGGGAACGTGGAGGGGATACCTTCCTCCCATTTAGAGGAGATGGCAGCCGGCGAAGCGGTCCATCGGCAGCACGGGCGCGGTGTGCGAGCCGCACTCCTGCTGAGACGTCTGGCGTACGCGGTACTCTTGCTGGCGGCAATTGCCGCGCTGTTTTGGCTGCTCGGCCGAGGGGGATAGCGGCGGATGGGATTCTGGTTCCTCGCTCTGCTGATGCTGGGGCTGCTACTGCTCTGGCTGGCGCGACGAGGGCGCGTGCGCAGCGGCTTACCCGAAGGCCGAGTAGTCTACACGGACACCGGCGGATGGCGCAGACCGGAGCGCCCGCTCTTCTCAAGCCGCCTGCGCATCACGGGCAAACCCGATTATCTGGTGGAAGACGGCGATGGGATCATCCCCGTCGAGGTCAAGTCCGGTAACGCTCCGGCCCGGCCCTACGATTCCCACCTGCTCCAACTGGCGGCTTACTGTCTGCTGGTCGACGAGACCTACAGGCGACGCCCCTCCCACGGCATCATCAAGTATGACAACCGCGCCTTTGAGATAGAGTATACCGCCGCGCTGGAGGAGGATCTGCTGGCGACGGTCGAGGACATGCGCCTGGATCTGGAGGCTGGGGGCGCCGCACGCAATCACGCCGATCCGCGTCGCTGCCGCGCCTGCGG
>CAZANJ010000271.1:0-2986 GCA_964486415.1 uncultured Anaerolineales bacterium | reverse complement strand
AGCCCAACTCTATAACGCTCGGCCTGGATTTGGCAATCCAGCGGGAGCTAGCTATGTGGGTTACAAGTCAGCGACGCGCTCCTCGCTGGTGTAGACGCGGAAGCTGCGCCGCCGCGTGTAGCCGATCAGCGTGATACCCCAGGAGCGAGCCAACCGAATGGAAAGCGAAGTCGGCGAAGTGCGGGAGATGACTATCGGAACCCCCATATGGGCCGCCTTGTTGACCATCTCCGAGCTGACGCGCCCGCTGGTCAAAAGCACATAGTCCTGCATAGATCGCCCCCGGCGCAGACAGGCCCCGGTGATCTTATCAAGCGTATTATGCCGACCCACATCCGCCGCCACGCACACCAATTGATCACCATCCTCCGTGTCCAACTCGGCCAAGGCCGCGGTGTGAATGCCCCCGGCCCGTCGATAGAGTTTGGCCTCCTCAGACAGGCTCTCCATCAACTGCGTCACCTGCTGCGGCGCGATACGCAGGTCTGACGAAACGACGTAATTCGCATCGCTCAGGTCCTCGAAGGTGGCGCCGCCGGAGCAACCGGAAGTGATAGCCCGCAACTGAGGCAGCTCAATCTCATGCTCCAGCCAGACATCCATGCCCTGACTTGATTCGCATAGCTCGACCACGGCCACGTCTTCCATCCCGCCGATCAGGCCCTCATTGAACAAAAAGCCCAAGGCCAGCTCCTCCAATTGGGTCGGGGTACACATCAACTTGACCAACGCGCGACCGTTTACGTTGAGCACGACTATCTTCTCTACCGGAACGACGCCGCGAACCGGGCGACTCTCGACGTCATAATAACCGGTGTAAGTGACAGAATAAGCTCCGGCGTCAGTCACGCTAAACCCTCCCCAGCAGTTGCAATGCTCTCTCGGCCACAGCCTCGGCCGTGAATCCAAGCTTCTCCATCAGGTCCCGATAAGGGGCCGAAGCGCCAAAGCGATCAAGGCCCATCATCGCCCCCTCGGCGCCCACGTAGCGCTCCCAGCCCAAGGGCACGGCGGCCTCAATCGCCAATCGGGCCATCACCTCCGGCAACAAGACCGATTTCCGATAGGATTCCGGTTGCGCCTCGAAAAGCTCCCAGCTCGGCATACTCACCACCCGCACGCCGACGCCCTTCCTGGACAAAAGGTCACGCGCTTCCAGCGCCAAATGCACCTCGGAGCCGCTGGCGATGAGGATGAGATTGGGCTCCCCGGAACTATCGACCAGGACGTAGCCCCCCCGTGCGACAGTCTTGGAGGCATCCAGCCTGGTCTCGAACAGCACCGGCAAGGACTGGCGCGTCAGCACCAGACCGGTGGGCCCATCCCCGTGCTCCAGGGCCACCCGCCAGGCCGCGGCGGTCTCGTTGGCATCGGCCGGCCGGATGAGGGTCAGGTTAGGGACAGCCCGTAGCGCGGCCAGATGTTCAATCGGCTGATGGGTCGGCCCGTCCTCGCCGATCCAGACCGAATCGTGGGTCCAGACGTAGACGACCGGCAGATCCATCATCGCCGCCAATCGGATGGGCGGGCGCATGTAATCGGTGAAAACCAGAAATGTGCCCCCATATGGAATCAACTCGCCGTGGAGGGCCATCCCGTTGAGGATAGCGCCCATCGCGTGCTCCCGCACGCCAAAATGAAGGTTGCGTCCGGCGGGCGTCTCCTTCTGGAAATCATCGTAGCCCTTGAGCATCGTCTTGTTGGAAGGCGCCAGATCGGCCGAGCCGCCGATGAGGGTGGGAAGCCCATCCGCGATGGCGTTCAGCACAGCGCCGGAGGCCTTCCGCGTCGCCAGCGGGCCATCGGCGGGGGAGAAGACGGGCAAACCATCTTCCCAACCATCCGGCAGTTCGCCGGCCCAGAGACGCTCCAGAAGCGCCGCTTCCTGGGGATAATCCTTGGCATAGCGGTCGAAAAGCTCCCGCCATCGGGACTGAGCCTCGCGCCCCCGCTCGACCGCGCGGCGGAAGACGGTCAGCGCTTCATCGGGGATCCGGAATTGGGCCTCGGGAGGCCAACCCAACGCTTTCTTGGTCTCGCGCACCTCTTCTTCGCCCAAGGGCGCGCCGTGGGCACCGGCCGCATCCTGCTTGCCGGGGGAGCCATAGGCGATGTGGGTTTGGGAGATAATCAGCGATGGGCGCTCCGTCTCCTCCTGTGCGGAGCGCAGCGCGGCCTCGATCTCCCGCCGGTCGTGACCTTCCACCTCCTGCACGTGCCAATCGTAGGCCCGGAAGCGCGCGGCGACATCCTCGGTGAAGGTCAGGTCGGTGGAGCCCTCGATGGAAATCTGGTTATCGTCGTAGAGACAGATCAGTTTGCTCAATCCCAGGTGTCCGGCCAGCGAGGCGGCCTCGTGGCTGATCCCCTCCATCAAGTCGCCGTCGGAGGCGATGACGTAGGTGTAATGATCGAAGATGGGGAAGCCCGACCGGTTGAAGTTCGCGGCCAGGAAGCGCTCGGCGAGCGCCATGCCCACGCCGTTGGCGAAGCCCTGCCCCAGGGGGCCGGTAGTCGTCTCGACGCCGGGCGTGAGGCCGTGCTCAGGATGACCCGGCGTGCGGCTGCCCAGTTGTCGGAAGTTTTTCAGTTCCTCCAGCGGTAGATCGTAGCCGCTGAGATGGAGTAAGCCGTAGAGCAGCATCGAGCCGTGCCCGGCCGAAAGTATGAACCGATCCCGGTTGGGCCATTGCGGATCGGTCGGGTTATGCTTGAGAAATCGCGTCCAGAGCACATAGGCCATATCGGCCGCCCCCATCGGCATGCCGGGGTGACCGGATTTGGCCTTTTGCACACCGTCCATAGCCAGTGCGCGAATGGTGTTGACGCACAGTTGATCGAGTTCCGTGATCATCTTTCACTCCTTCTTTCCATGTAAAGTAAGGGAGGAATTGTAACCTAGAACAGGGGGCATGACAAGCAAATCCTTTCCCGGGAAATCGTAGCGGTTCCAAGGCCCTCCAGAGGCCACCAGAGGCTTTCTGTG
>CAZANJ010000270.1:0-4826 GCA_964486415.1 uncultured Anaerolineales bacterium | reverse complement strand
CTAACGGTCACAACCTGACAGGATTTACAAGATTTACAGGATAAAAATATTGAGAGAATCTTGTTAATCCTGTAAATCCTGTCGAAAATTAGCACGATGTGTTATTTGGCAACAAGTCTTTTCAAGTAATGGCTGAAGCTTCAGCCGCAACCTATCCAACGCTACTCATAATCAATACGCACTAACGCGATACAAGTTTCACTCGTATCTTCTCAATAACCTGGGGCTACCTTGCTCTTGCCGGGTTTGTAACCTGGCAACAGAAGCGTCGGGTTACAAACCCGCCGCGAGCGCCCCGGAATATTGAGAAGATACTTTCACTCATTCGGTCAATTCGCCCGGGGTCGGCGGATACCGGTCGTAAAAGTCCTGAGCGCAGTCGTCCGTATCCCGTTCGGGCGGGCGGCGCTCCAGCGAATGGCCCTGAGCGCTGACGCCCGGATGCGGCGTGACGCCAGGATAGCTGCCGGCCGCATAAGCGACCACATCGACCGGCACGCCGGTATCATCCAGCAGCAGCACCTCATCGCCGACGTTGCCCAACGCCAGCCCGAATCCATCCCAGGAGCCAGCGGGCACCATGTTGGGCACGCTTCCGGCATCACGGTGGGGATCGATCAGGAACTCATAATCCGGCGCGAAAGCGACATCGTTGGCCTGCTGCGCGATGAGGATCACCCCGCCGGCTGGAAGCAACGCCCCTTCCGGGAACCGATACAATCCACTCCCATATTCTCCCCCTGGCCCCACGTCACCCAGATGCCAACCGGATAGATCGACATTCTCAACAGTGGGATTATAAAGCTCAATCCACTCAAGACCGGTGTCATTGCCGCTGGGATTGTACATCACCTCGCTGATCAACAAATGGCCGAGCGGCGGCTGGAGGTTCCAATCGTAATCGAACATGGCGTAAAGGTAATCGTAGAGCGCCGCAGATTCCACCTGGAGCGCCATCTCCCGGTTGGCCTTGTTGGAAGTCTCGCTGCCGTTGATGCTGCCGACATGGACAAACTTCCTCTCACCACCCAGATTGGCCAGCACCATCTTGTTGTGGATGCCATACTGGGTAGGATCGCCCAGATGTGCGCTCAGGTCCAGCCCCTCGTCCTGGGCGATGGCGTTGACGTAAGCCGCCGCCTCGACATTCTTGGTCAAAGAGAGCTCCTCTATGCCAAAGTTACCGCCGTTGAGCAAGATGCGCACACGAGCCCCTCGCCGCGCCGCGTCGATGTAGGCTTCCAGGCGCAAATTGGGTGCACTGACCGCATCGCCCCAATCGGCATACTCGTACAGCTGCTCGATGTAGACCCCATCGCCAGCTCCGGCTTGTGCGATCAGCCCCAGAAGCCCATCGCCGCTGCGCAGCGCGGCCTCCGGCGCGGTCACCAACTCGAACCAGTCAGCGGTCACCGTCAGCGGCTGCGAAAATTGAACGGTGTAGGTCATCCAGTCCCCGCCGGTATGAGGAGCGAAATCCGGTGGCGGAGCGCCGTAACCCAACGCATTATCAGGCCCCCAAAGGCTGATGTCCTGATGATTATCTGGATCACAATCGGCCTCGAAGACTTCGACCGCCCGCGCCACAATACCCGCCGCATCCGTCGCCAGCACAGCTCCGCGCGAGCCGCCGGTGCCATTCCCCTTGTCATCGCCAGGGAGGCTGGTATGGGTTAGATTCTGCGAGCCCAGAAGCACGCGCTCCCGATCGACGATCATAAACTTGGCGTGCAAGAAGGTGTAACGGTCGTAGATCCTCAGCGTGTCGGAGTTGACCATGAAGTAGCACAGCCCCTTGCCAGTAGCATGCAACTGCTGACAGGCCCACAGTTCCTGATCATCCACGCCGCCGACCGGTCCGCCCTCCAACAACACAGTGACGCTGACGCCCTCGTTCGCTTTCTGCACCAGCTCGTTCACCAGATCATAGTGTTCCAAGGTGTAGGTCTCCAGCTCGATGCGTTCCCTCGCCGCGCGGATGGTATCCACCACGACATCATAGGCATTGTCCGGCGCGATGCCGACGGTCACTGTGCCGGTCGTAGTGCAAAGTTCGGGCTCGAAGAAGTCCTCCAGATCCCAACCGGGATAACGAACGCGCCGACCCCGCCAGGGATCGTCCCAATACTGCGCCCAATCAGCGGCAGTGTCAGTGTCCGCGGCCGGCCGACCGGTTTCCTCATCGTGGTAGCGATAGAGCACCTGCCCCTCCTCGGCGAAATTAGCGCCGCCGTAAGGCTGCACCGTCGGCCCATCCCAACCGGCGATGGCGCTCGTGCCCTGCTCATAGACCAACGCATCTCGCACAACGCCGTCGTCATCCCGTAGCACCACCTCGTCGCCCTCGTTGGAGAAAACGGGCCACCCCGAAAGCACGTGATGCGGAGCGAAGCCGAAGGAATCGGAGAAGCCAGCCTCGCTGCGAGCCAACCACACCCGCTGCTGTGGCGCGATCTCCATCTCCGGCAGTTCGGTACAGCGCCAGTCCGAAGTGTACCACTTACAGAGCTCCCACCCGCTCAGATCCACGGGCACGTAGCCGCCGTTGGTTATCAGGACTGCCTCGTCATCATCGTTGACCTGCAAGCCGTCGTAAAGCGCCGCCTCGATAATCACGTTGTAGGGCGGCGGCACATAGTCACGGAGGACGAGCGGGAGGTAGAGCGCCGTCAATCCCGATTCTACGAGCGTCCGCCAGGTGGCATAATTGTTGACCAGCATCAGATCATAGACATCGGTCGTGGCCGTGACCCGGTTGGTGAATGGATCGACAACCTCGCTCACCCGGCCGGTGACGGTGATGAGATGCAGAGTGCCGGTGGGCACATGCCCGACTTCCCAGACCAGCACGCTTGGCCAGGAAAAGGTGAATGGGCTGGTCTGGGTGATAAACTCCACGCAGGAGGGGAGCGCATCGGTGAGGCGCACGCCGGTGGCCGTGACCGCGCCGGTGTTGCTGAGGGCAATCCGATAGGTGATCTGATCGCCGGGCGCGATGCTGAGCGGGCCAGTCTTGGCGACGACCAAGTCGGCGGTCTCGCTGACCGGCGGCCGATAGCAGGAATTTTGCGCCCCAGGCGTGCCGTTGATGGGGAAACCATCGGAATCGGATCCGTTGCACGTGATGCCATCGTTGGTGCACCAGTTGTCGTCGCTGTCGGGCGCGGTGGGATCAACGCGCTCCATCGCGGCATAGGTGATGACGCCGCTGCTGTCCGTGCCAGCCGGCCAAGCGCCGCCTTCACCATTAGCTGTGTCGATGACAGCGCCGGATCCATCGCGGAGCTCCATTTGCTCGCCGCCATTGCTCATCTGCCCACCACCATAAACCAGGTCGGCGTCTAGGTCACTGATCGCCTCATCGTCCCGCTCGAGGAGGAAATAAGCACCGGGGCCGATCTCACCGTCCAGCGTGATCGTGATCGGCGAACCATCGGCAAAGGAGAGCGTCCACCCCGACAGCGAGACGGTCACGCCACCGGTGTTGTGGAGCTCAATCCATTCATCCCACGAACGGGCCTGAGTGCCCATCCACGCCACCTCGTTGATGACGACGCCGCCGGACTCGACCGCAAGGGGCTTTGTCGCCACAACCTGAGCCCGCCCGCGTAGACCGCTCATCAAAGCCGCCGCCAGGGTTACACCTAGCAGACAGCCCACCGCCAACTTGATCAAGCGTTTCATCATCCCTCCTGCAAGCCAGTTAGTGGTCTTTCCCACAAATTACTGGGGTAAAGCTGATCCTGTAGTGAAGCAGGCTTTTCCCCCTCACCCTAGCCCTCTCCCCAAGGGGGAGAGGGAACCAAATCCCCTCTCCCTCAAAAGGAGAGGGTGAGGGTGATCAATACGAATTACCCTTCCTCCGCCTCCGACAGAATATCCCGCTGCCGGAGCGCCTCTTTTGTGTCCGGCGCCACTCCCCGCCTGCGCCATTGATAGAGCCCGCCCAGCACCGCCAATGGCACAACCGCCAGCCCGATGAACCATCCTGGAGCCAGCCGAGGCTGGGCCGAGAAGCGGTCCAGGTTGAACAGGATCAGGACTATGGCGACCCAGACGGTGAGAAAATTAGGGATGCCATCACCGGAGCGGATAAGCTGCAGGCCGATGGTCCGATCCCGCGTGAAGGGGTAGAAGAGGTTGCTCCCCATAAAACCGAGCTGATCCTCCAAGATGTGGCCCAGAAAACCCAATCCGATCACTATACCGGCCCACTTGCCCAAGAGCGCCCATCCCAGCAAGCCAAGCGCGGTCGCCAGCGTCAAGCTATGGGACCATCGCCGATGCCAGTCCAGGAAGTGAACTCGAAGCCGATCACCCCGCCGCTCGAACTTGAATGATGGCCCGCTGAAGATGTCGATCTTGATCTCGGAATCGTAGGTATGCACCAGCGGCACGTCAACCGGGATGCATATCTCCTGCGCGGCTTCCGGCTCGGATCCGGGGAGCGGCACCTGGGCTGTGCTCACCGCTGGGCCGATGCGCACAGCTACACCGTCACGGTCGAAGCGGATCGTGTATTGTCGCCACAGGTCGGCTCCCAGGCGGATGGTGTGGAGCATCAGGTTCTGCGGCTCGCCCGTCTCGTAGGCCCGCTCCATCGCGGATGCCACCTGTGCGGCGATTTCACGGGAATTCGGCTCCGGGCCGGGATCGATCTCCAGATCATAATGCTCGAAATAGCGCACGAACTTGAAATCGAGCGTGTCGGGCATAATTCCCGCGATCCCGCCCAGCACGGGCAGAAGCGATCCAGCGCCCGCTTGCTGCACCACCTCCGGGAAAAAGGTAGCGAGGGCGACTCCGGTTATGAAGTGTGCGATTCC
>CAZANJ010000269.1:0-4839 GCA_964486415.1 uncultured Anaerolineales bacterium | reverse complement strand
TTCAAAAATCGGGGGTTGCAAACCCCCTCTGAGCAGGGTCTGAGCAGTTACAGTAGATAACAAAAAGGCCGTGGACGGTCTGCCCACGGCCCGGTAGAAAAAACCAGGAATAACAAAAAAGGCCGTGAGCGCACTGCAAGCGCCCACGGCCTTTTCATATCAAACTCGCATCAAGAGACCTCTGTCGGATAGGCGCACTGCAGCCAAGGTAAATAGCCACCCCCTGCTTTATTGCTGAGGGACTGACCAACCTTATTGACAAACATAACATTGCGCATAATCTTTAGTCTCCTTTTTCTCAAAATGCTGGGCAATTATACTTTAATCCGGAAAGTTGTCAAGCCAGAGTTCCGCAACCCAAGGCGGCGGGTATGGAAACCCGCCCTACATAGCTTGCAACCTGCAACTTGCAACCTTATTGCGCCTCCCAAGCCGGGGGCTGATCGGCGTAAACGGCTTTGGTCACGCGCCAGTAATTGTAATCCTCGTCCCGCTCCAGCGTGTAGGTGACATCCAGCGTGTAGGGTCCCCGGTGGGCGACGACGGGATCGTTGTGGTAATTGGGCCAGTGCCCTTCATATTCGTACATTGTATCCTCCCAGCGCTCCCGCACGGTGACCACGGCCAGCCCCTCCTCCTGGAGATCGAAAGAGCGGAAGTCGTTGCCCCTCGGTTGACGGCCCTGATAGCGCTTCTGGCTCTCCAGTTCTTCGATCTCGGCGCGCCATTGCGCTGCCATTTCTCCTTCAATTTGCACATAGCTTGCTGAAATATGCCAGAAGGCATTGCTCAGCGATTTCTGGAAACGCGCCACCGCCTCACCCATCGCGCTGCGCGCGCTCTCGTCGACGTAGAAGCTATCGATCCACCTTGGGCGCGACATCGTGCTTCCCTCGTCCAAAGCCTGACGCCAGGCCTCGTCGGTGAGCCGATCATCCATCGGCCAGGGGAACTCGTAGTAGGAGAAGAGGCCGCCCTTGGCGACTTGCAGGCGCATTGTGCCATCCTCTTCTACCATCGGCACCACGGCGTAGAGCTCGTCGATGCGCCCCACCGCCACCTCCAGCACGACGCCCTGACCCGGATCGGTGGCCACGTCGGCGACCACGGCTGCCTGAGGCTCCTCCTCGGGCATAAACTGGCCCCCCATGCTTCCTTCTTCGCCCTCGCCCTTGGTGTCGGATGCGGCCATCGTCAGATGCTCCAGCTCGCCGCCGTAGTAGCGAATGATGTCATACTCATCATCCGTCAGCGGCTCGCCGCGCAGTTCCTTCTCGGCCATCGTCTGGAAGGCGCTGGACAGCTCCTCCAGGCGCTGCAAGTTGTAGTCATCCTCCCCCACGAGCAAGCCCCGGCTGCCCAGGCCCTCGCGCGTCATCTGCGTCAGCGCGGTCAGGCGGGCGAAGAATTCGGGCACCGGCTCCACGTAACCCTTCGGCGGCAGCGGCGGGGGCGGGGGCGGCCCGCCACCCAGCTCGGCGTAGACCTGCTTGGCATAGAGGATGGTGTCGTGCTTCAACTCGGCCCAGCTTCCCATCACGGTGTTCAATTGCTTATCGAGCCAGGCCTGGGATTGCATAAATGTCGGATACCCCTCGCCTGGCGTGTCTAGCAGCAGCGGATGGAAGGTGTAGAGCCAGGAGTTATACAGCGTCTCGGTCCATTCCTCGACGCTGAGGCCGGAGAGCCAACCTCGGGCCTCCTCCATCTGCTGAGGATAGTTCTGATATTCAGTCTCGTCCAGCTCGTCGAGGATCTGATAGGCCCGCTCGGAGCCCATCGCGGCCGGGATGTCCAACCCGTTGGGCAGGCCCCTCCGATTTTCGGGCGTGCCGACGTTGCGATAGATCAGTTGACCGAAGATGTAGGCGTCGGGCACGAAGCGCTGTCCCATGAAGCGTAGTCCCTTTGTCGTCGACTCGATGTCGTCGGTGTCCATAATGACCATCCCCAGAATGCGCGGCGGGGGCAGCTTGTTCGCCTCTGCGATGAACTGATCCAGCAGTGCTTCGTCGGTCAGCGCTTCTGCCGGTGCGCCCGGGCCATAGATGGCGTTCATCACCTCGCCATATTGGAGCACGGTTAGATCGTCGCTGCGGCCCACGAAAAAGACGGTCGGGTTGTAGATATTGCTCCATGCCTCCAATGCTGGCCGACCGTTCACCTGGGCGGTGCGCAGAGCGTGGACCAGGAGCAGCGCGGCGCGCGTCTCGGCGCGGCCCACTTCGGGAGGAGCAGCCTTCAGCCGGAAGGTCATGCGCCCGTACCACATCATGCTCTTGAAGTAAGCCTTCAGCGCCTCGCTCTTGGTGTAATGCCCGCGGGGGATGTACTGGGTGTAGTCCTCGCCATACTCCAGTCCAGGGAAGATGGGCGAGGGGATCATGCCGCCGGCCCCCTCGATCAGGGCCAATTCATCTTCCACCAGATCGGCGGCGTAGGCTGGCACTTCCACTTCCGGATCCAGCAGCTTGCTGGCGACGCCGACGAAGGCCACCGTGCGGCGCGCGGCATCCTCCCACTCCGGCGCGGCGCCCTGCACGGCCTGATAGACCTCGTCGCTGCGGGCCAACATCGCGCGGTTCAGGTCGCGCAGCAGAGGGATGAAGTATTCGATCTCGGCGGTGCGCAGCACCTTGTCGAACAGCAGATGGTAGACGTGGAGCAGCGAATCGCTGGTGACGAGGATGGGCTCATTGTTGTAGCGCGCTTTCTCGTAGAGAGTGAAGAACTCCTTCTCGGCGCCTGGGCTGACCACAAAACCGTTCTGCGCCATTCTTTCCCTTTGGGCCTCGGAGAGGATGAAGGGCACCTGGACGTTGCTCAGATCGGGGGCGATGGCCTCGTGATAAGCGGCGGCCGTGGTATCCACCGGCGGCTTTTTGAAAGTGGCGAAGACCAGAGATGGTTCCGGCGCGGGCGTCCATGTCGGCGGGGGCGGAGTGGGTGGCTCCGAGGGTGTCTCTGTGGGCTGCTCGGTCGGCGCAGCGGTGGGAGATTGTGTATCGGTCGGTGGAACGCTGGGCTCCACACTTGGCGTGATTTTTTGGACCGCTGCTTTCTCCGTTGGTTCACGGGTTTCTGGTTGGGTCGGCTCACAGGCTCCCAATAAGACCAATGAGGAGAACAGGGAGACGACCAGAGATATTGTCATCAGAATATTGAAGAAATTTCTTTTTTTCATCATCTTTTACCTCTTTCCCCTCACCCCGGCTGTTCTGGGTGAGGGGATAATCGGCGCACTCATGCAATCGCCAGCGTGCGCCGGATACTTTCCATCAACCGCTCCAGCGTGAACGGCTTGGTGATGTGATCGGCAGCCCCGGTGCCGTCGGTGTTGATGTCTGGCTGGAGAACGGAGACGATTATCACCGGTATCCCCGACGTCTCCGGCTTAGATTTGAGCTGGCGCAACACGTCCATACCGGTGATGTCAGGTAGCATAATGTCCAACGTGACTAAATCGATATCCTCGGTGCGTGCCAGTTCCAGCGCCTTTTGGCCTTGCTCGGCCTTGAGCACATCGAACCCATTCTGTTGCAGTTGCAGCGCGATCAGGTCCAGCGTGTCGATGTCATCCTCGACTACCAACACGGTGTACTTTTCATCCGTGATCTCAACTTCCTTGGTTGGGGTGTAGCCCGACATATCGGCGTGCAGCGGGAGGAGCAGGATGAAGGTGTTCCCGCGCCGCGGCTTGCTCGTCACCGATAAACGCCCGCCGTGCATCTCGGCCAACATCTTGGCGATGGGCAGCTCCAGACCGGTGCCCTTGATGTCGGATACAATCGAGGCCCCCAGGCGGTAGAAGTACTGGAGGTCCTCCTCATGATCCTCGAAGGCCACGCTCTCTCCCATATCGGTCACAGTCACCTTGACCGAGCCCTCGGAGCAGGAAAGGGCCAGCGTGATCTCCTCTCCCTCCGGCGTGCGGCGCCAGGCATCGTTGGTCAAGTTGGAGATCAGTTGTTTGAGCCGCTTCTCATCACCCAGCACCAGCCCCACGTTGGGCTCGATCTCGACGGAGAGATGGATCCCCTTTTGATCACACTGGGCCTGCATCTGCTCCGCGACTTCTTGGACGACTTTCTCCAACTGAATGGGGCGCAGTTTCAGCTCCAGCCGGTTACTGACGACGCGGTTGATGTCCATCAAATCGTTGATCAAAGCCACCAGGCGATCCGAGTTCCTGCGGATGATCTGGAGGAAGTGTTTTTGTTGATGGTCGAGGTGATCGGATGTTTGACGGAGCAGCATGTCGCTGTAACCACGGATGGCGGTCAGGGGAGCGCCAAGTTCGTGGGACACGTCAAGGATCAGGTCGCTCCGGGCTCGTTCAGTGTTGACCTCCTTGGTGATGTCGTGCAGGGTGGTCACGACTCCCTCAAAAGCCCCCACCGGGGTCAGGATCGGCGCGAGGTGTGCGCGGATGACTCGCGGGCCGGCCGCGATGATTACTTGAGCGCCTCCTTCCTCTTGACCTGTGGTGTATGGATCGGCGTATAGTTGATCCATCACCTGCGTGATGGTGAGAGGGCTGCGCGGCTTGAAGGCCTTGAAGAATTCGTGGGCTGATTGCCCAACCGCCTCTTCCATCGGCACCTGACTTGTCATCCTCAGCATACGAGCGGCGGCTTCGTTGAAGAAAGCCACCAGCCCCTCGGAATCGCTGACTACGACGCCGTCGGCGATGGATTGTAATATCGCGCTTTCCCGGAGCTCAGCTCCTCGTGTAAGGGCGCTCTCCCCGTGGTCGCCCTCGGTCAACCTTTTCGAATCTTTCGTGTCCTTTATTTTGTCCATATCCATCCTCCATCGGGATTCAGAAAGAAATAATGT